>DASQDV010000001.1:0-2475 GCA_035633995.1 Pyrinomonadaceae bacterium
GTGGACGCCAAAGTCGGCGCACTGAACGGCACGGAGGCGGTCTTCTTCGCGTTGACGCTGCCGAGCGCGTCGTTCGATTTCAGCGCGGGCATGCAGTCCACGCGCCGCACGATCACGGATTCGTGGGCGAGCGTCGTGCTCGAAGGTCTGCGCCGCGTAGACGAGGGCATCGTGCCCGACGCCTCGAAGGCGTTTGCCAGCGAGGAGGAGATAGACGAAGCGACTATCGAATACTTGAACTGCATCGAGACCGCCAAAGAGGACGCGGCGAAAGACGCCGCCCGGAACGCGGCGAAGAACGCGGACACAGCGACCAACGATTCGTTGCCGCTGCCCCTGTCGCAAACGCTCGAAGCGGCAAGCAATGGCGGCGGACGGAAAAAGTTTGTCGTCGCCGGAGTCGGCGCGGCAGTTGTCCTCGCCTGTGTCGTCGCCGCCGTCCCCTTGAGCAAACGCTTCTCGCGCTCGAACGCAGCGCCCGCGCCCGTCGCGTCGCAAGCGACGACCGACGCCGTCGCACCGCAAGGCGACAGCAGCGACAGCGGCAGCACGAACGCGACGCCCGACGCCTCGACCGACCCGAACACAAACGCCGCCACGCCCGACGCAGCCGCAGCGGAAGCCGCCGCGCGCGACGCACGACGCGAACGCGAAGCGCGCATGGAACGCGCACGCAAACTTCAGGAAGCGAAGAAGGCCGAAGCCCTGCAAGCATCGGGCGAAGCGACCGACGCCGCCCCCGCGAAGCCCGCCACCGCGACAGGGCCGAAGAGCGTCCGCGTGAGCATCACCTACGACGAAGCTGGGCGCGTCACGCAAACCTCCGTCGTCGGCTCAAGCCCCGGCGCGGAAGCCTACGCCTCAACCGCCGTCCGCGTCGCGCGAGGCCGACGCTTCCCCGCAGGCAAAGCCGGTTCGACGGTCGTGACGATTCCGATCAATTAGACGAGAGGGCAGAGGGCAAAGGAAAAGAAAAGCGGAGCGCAGCCGTCGCAAGCTGCCTCCGCTTTTTATCTTTATTTTTGGCTTTAACCTTTACCCCTTACCCTGTGCCCTTTTCCCTCACGTTTTATTTCATCCCGGTTGTTCCGAGCAGCACGAGCAGCGCGCGGTTGAGCGCGAGTTCGCGCCCGCGCGGGTCATACCATTCGTCGAGGGTGTGCGAGTTGGCGGAGAGGCCGCCCGCGCCGATGGTGATGGCGGGAAGTCCCAGAGAGATGGCGATGTTGGAATCGGTTGAGGAACAGTCGAGGCGCACGTTTGAGCCGAGCGCGCGCGTGGCTTCTTCTGCGAGGCGCACGAGCGGGGCATCCTCCGGCGTCTCGCCGCCCGGTCGGTCGCCGATGTGTTTCATTTCGAGTTCGAGCGGGGGGGTGGAGGCGCGGCGCGCGGAATTCTCTTCGGCGGCGGCTTCACGCGCGGCGCGACGGAAGAAGGCGTCGAGCCGTTTCAGTTCGTCGGGCGATTCCGAACGCAGGTCAACGTCCATCGAGGCGTCCTGCGCGATGCAGTTGACGCCCGCGCCGCCTTCGACGCGCCCGACGTTGAACGTGGTGCGCGGGCGTGCGGGCGCAGGGTAAGAGATGAGCCGCGCAATTGTGCGCCCCAGCGCGTGCACGGGATTCGGCACGCCGAAGTCGCCCCACGAATGGCCGCCCGCGCCCGCGAACCTGACGCGATAACGACGCGACCCGACGGCGCGATGCGTGATGCCTTCAAGCCCCGGCCCGTCGAGACTGACGAACGCATCTATCTCGCGCGCCCACTCGCCTTCGGTCAGAAGGTAACGCGCGCCGCGCAAGTTGCCCTCGCCTTCTTCGCCCACCGTGCCGACGAACAAGACCGAGCCTTCCGTCTCGATTCGCGCGTCTCGCATTGCGGAGACGAGCGCGAGCAGCGCGACGAGGCCGCAGCCGTCGTCTGCGATGCCGGGCGCGAACAAGCGCGCGCCCTCGTGCCGCACGGTGAAGTTCGTGCCCGCCGGAAAGACCGTGTCGAGGTGCGCGCTCATCACGACGAGCGGGTGCAGTTTCGCCCCGCGACGAAGCGCGAGGCAGTTGCCCTCCGCGTCAATCGTCGTCTCGGCGAGGCCGCACTGGCGAAAGCGAGCGGCCAGATATTCCGCGCGCGCCTCTTCGCCGAAGGGCGGCGCGGGTATCTCGCAGATCGCCGCCTGCTCGCGCGTAATCTCCGCCGCGCGCTCCGCGAACAGACGGAACGCATCGCGCACACGCGACGAGGCTACCAGGTCGCGGACGAGTCTGTCCGGAGCGATTGTCGCTGTGGTGGGAAACATAAAAGGCCGTGAATCGTGCCTCGTGAATCGTTAATAGAGAGAAACCTGTTTTCCTCTCTTCACGATCTACGATTCTCGATTTACTCATCACTTAAACAAGCTGCTTCAACTCTTCTTCTTCGAGGACGCCCGATGCGCTCTTGGCTTTATCGTAGATGCGCGCGACGCGTTCTTCGCTG
>DASQDV010000002.1:0-6574 GCA_035633995.1 Pyrinomonadaceae bacterium
GTACATGCCCGTTTCCGTTCCGGCGTAGAGCAGGCCGCGCCGGTTCGGGTCTTCGCGTATGACGCGCGTGAAGGCCGTGTCGGGGATGCCGTTCGTGATCTTCTTCCACGTCTTGCCGTAGTCGCTCGTCTTGTAGAGATAGGGGCGGAAGTCGTCGAGCTTGTACATCGTGGCGGCGATGTAAGCTGCGCCGGCGTCGTTCGGCGAGGCGTCAATCGAGTTGATCTGAATCCATTCGGGCATGCCCTTTGGCGTGACGTTGTCCCACTTTGAGCCGCCGTCGCGCGTGACGTGGACGAGGCCGTCGTCCGATCCCGCCCAGATGACGCCCGCTTTGACGGGCGACTCGCTCACCGTGAAGATCGTGTCGTAGTACTCGACGCTCGTGTTGTCCTTCGTGATGGGGCCACCCGAAGAACCCTGCTTTGTTTTGTCGTTGCGTGTGAGGTCTGGGCTGATGGCCGTCCAGCTCTGGCCTTCGTTCGTGGATTTGAAGAGGATGTTTCCGGCAGTGTAGAGCACATTCGGGTCGTGCGGTGAAAACAGGATCGGGAAGTTCCACTGGAAGCGATACTTCATCGCCTCCGCGCCCGCGCCCATCGGGTTGTCAGGCCAGACGGTGATGTTGCGGAGTTGCCCCGTGCGATGATCGTAGCGCGTGATGAGTCCGCCGTAAGACCCCGCGTAGACGATGTTGGCATCCTTCGGCGACGGGGCGATCCAGCCGGATTCGCCGCCGCCCACGTCCCACCAGTCGCGCTCGGTGATGCCGAAGTCGTGCGTGCGCGAGGCGATGCGGACGGTCGAGTTGTCCTGCTGCGCGCCGTAGATGTTGTAAGGGAAATCATTGTCGAGCGCGACGCGGTAGAACTGCGCCGTCGCCTGATCCTGTTCCGACCACGTGCGCCCGCTGTTGAAAGAGACGTTTGCGCCGCCGTCGTTCGCGTTGATCATGCGCGCGGCGTCGTTCGGCGCGATCCAGAGGTCGTGGTTGTCGCCATGCGGCACGGCGATGGAGGTGAACGTGCGCCCGCCGTCGTTCGACTTGTAGAAGCCCGTGTTCAAAACGTAAACCGTGTCGGCGTTCTGCGTGTCGGCGTAGATGCGCGTGTAATACCAGGCGCGCTGCCGGAGGTTGCGCTGCTCGTTCGTCTTCGTCCACGTGCGCCCGCCGTTGTCGGAGCGAAACACGCCGCCGTCTTCCGCTTCGACAATCGCCCAGACGCGCTCCGGGTTCACGGGCGAGACGGTGATGCCGACCTTGCCGATGAGCCCGCGCGGCAGACCCGTGTTGCGCGTGATCTCCGTCCAGGTGTCGCCGCCGTCGGTTGACTTGAAGAGGCCGCCGCCCGCGCCGCCGCTCTCCAGACTCCAGGGCGTGCGCAGCACTTCCCAGAATCCCGCGTAGAGAATGTTGGCGTTCGTCGGGTCGAACGTCAGATCAATCGCGCCTGCCTTGTCGTTGCGGTAAAGAATCTTCTCCCAAGTCTTGCCGCCGTCCTTCGAGCGAAAGACGCCGCGCTGCTCGTTCGCCCCGAAGAGATGGCCGAGCGCGGCCACGTAGACGATGTCCGGGTTACGCGGATGCACGCGCACGCGCCCGATCTGGCGCGTGTCTTCGAGGCCGACGCGCTTCCAGGTTTTCCCCGCGTCCATTGATTTATAGACGCCGTCGCCGTGCGAGACATTGCCGCGCACGGGCGACTCGCCCATGCCGACGTAGATGACGTTCGGGTCTGCCTCGCAGACGCCGATTGCGCCGACCGAACCCGTGCCGAAAACCGAGCCATCCGTGATCGGCTCCCAGTTTGCGCCGCCGTCGGTCGTCTTCCAGACGCCGCCGCCCGTCGCGCCGAAGTAATAGACCATCGGCTGCGACGCCACACCCGCCACCGCCGTCACGCGCCCGCCGCGAAACGGGCCGATGCTGCGCCACTGCAAGAGTTTGAGCGGGTTGGAATCTTTTGACTGTGCGGGCGGCGTTTGCGCGGGCGGTCTTTGCTGCGCGCTCGCCGGGACGAAAGCGATGATGATTAACAGGGCAAGCGATAACGAGGCCGCGATAGACTGACGACTAATCGTACCGGTTAAAGCGCAGCTTATTTTTCTGTTGGACATAAGAAGATTTGCCGGACGTTAATGTTCGAGTCCTTTGAGGTTCTTCACAGCGACACGGAGCGCATGCGGAGGACGCGCAGAGAAAATCTTTCGATGCTCTGTGAACCTCCGTGCTCTGTGTCCCGGTCGTGAATGCTTTTGAATTTCCGCCCGCCGAAGTCGCAGGCTTCAAATGTTTATCGAACCATTCCAACTGGCGGCGCATGAGGTCGATCTGGTGATTGGGTTCGGCGATGCCGTGACCTTCGCGCGGGTAGCGTATAAAGAGGGTTTCGACGCCGCGTTTGCGCAGGGCGCGATAATACTGTTCGGCCTGCGCGATGGGGACGCGACGATCCTGCTCGCCGTGCGTGATCATCAGAGGCGTTTTGACGCGATCCACGTAGCGCACGGGCGACCAGCGCTCATACATCTCGCGCGCCGTCCAGGGCGTGCCGCCGAAGCCGTATTCCATGAGGCCGGGAATGTCGCTCTGGCCGTGAAAGCTGTACCAATCGCTGATGCCCGCGTGGCCGATGGCGGCTTTGAAGCGGTTCGTCTGCGTGATCGTCCAGAAGGTCATGAAGCCGCCGTATGAGCCGCCCATCACGCCGAGCCGTTCGGGGTCGGCCAAGCCCATTTTGATCACTTCGTCAACGCCCGCCATCAAGTCCTGAAAATCCTTGCCGCCCCAGTCGCCGACGTTCGCGGTCGTGAACTTGTTGCCGTACCCGGTCGAGCCGCGCGGGTTCGGCAACAGCACGGCGTAGCCGTTGGCGGCAAAGATTTGCGTGCGCGTGTTGAGACCGTAGGCAAACTGGCCGTAAGGGCCGCCGTGAATCTGCAAGATGAGCGGGTAGCGTTTGCCCTGTTCGTAGCCGAGCGGGCGGACGAGCAAGCCCTCGATCTCCAAACCGTCCGGCGCTTTCCAACGGACAACTTCCGTCGGGACGAGCGCGAAGTCTTTGATCGCCGGGTTGAAGTTGGTGAGTCGCTTCGCGGCCTTGCCCGTGTTGGTGGCGACCCAGATGTCGTTCGGCGACTTCGCATCGTTGAAGTAAAAGGCGAGCATGCGCCCGTCGCGCGAGAGGTCAACGCCGCCGTATGCGCCCTTGCTCTCGAAGATGGCCTGCGGCGCGCCGCCCGCGACGGCTATCTTGAGCAACTGGCCGTAGACGCCCTCCGCGCCCGCCGCGTACAGAGCGCCGCCTTCGGGCGACCACTTCGGCGCGCCGTTGACCGAATCGCCGTACTTGCCCGTCAGGTTGCGCGCCGGAGGCAGCGTGGAGGAGGTGCCCGTCGGCGCTGTCGCGTCCGTCGCCATGATCATGAGATCAATTTTCGCAGCCCACGAGGCGGGGTCGTCGCTTGAAAGATAGGCGAGCCATTTGCCGTCGGGCGAGAAGCGCGGCGCGTAATCGGGGCCGGGGTTCGTTGTAAGCTGGCGCACGGGCGAGCCGCCCGCTGCGGGCGCGATGTAGAGGTCTGTGTTGCGTTCGTCGGAGATGTCCGTGAAGGCAGACTCCTGCATGCCGCCTTTGCTCATCGTGTAAGCGACCCAGCGGCCATCGGGCGACCACTGCGGGTCTGTGACGCTGAACGAGCCTTCCGTCACGCGCCGCTTCTCTTTCGTGTCGAGGTTGATCGTCCAGAGGTGCGAGTAGATGAAGCCGCTGTCAACGACGATGGCGTCCCATTTATCCTTCTTGCGCTTGTCGCGCTCGGCCTTGTCCTGCGGCGTATCGCGCACGACGTAGGCGAGCGATTTGCCGTCGGGCGACCAGCGAAACTGCGCCACTCCCGCCTCCTCCTCCGTCACGCGCTCGGCCTCGCCGCCCGCGACGGGGATGATCCAGATTTGATTGCGCGGCGCGGCGGAGGCTTCGCCCATCGTTGGTGTGCCGCGAGCGGCGAGAAAGGCGATGCGCGTCGAGTCGGGCGACCACTGCGGCGCGCTCTCGCCGCGCTCGCCGTTCGTCAGCCTGTAATGCGCGCCGCCCGCCGCCGGGATGATGTAGATGTGGGCGTCGCGCCGGTTCTCTTTTTTGTTCCACTCACTGACGGAAAAAGCTATCAGCCGTCCGTCCGGCGACCACTGCGGCGCGCCCACTTCCCGCAACGCGAGCGCGTCCTCAATCGTCATCTTCTTGCCCTGCGCGCTCGCGCCCGTCGTAGCGACAGCGCAGGAGAGCGTCAAGGCGATGAGAAACACACGGGTGCATGCAGCGGCGCGTTTCATGTCTTGGATTCCTCGTCTCGTCGTAAATAGTCGGCAAACGTCAACGGCACATGTGACGGAGCGTTTCCTGAATTGTTATTTGGATACCGCACAGCGGGGAAAAACTATTTATAACGCATCCCTCCGGGAAATGCTCGAAAAATCTTTTAAGCTCGCTCGCCGCCTCCGATTTTTCGTAAATTTTGCGCTCGACCGTTTCGTGAGGAAACGCCTGTTTTATGTCGAACATCATCAAACGCGCCGGATTGGCGGCGCAGAGAGTAAGGCATAGAACTCTCTTGCGAGAGTCCCGGTAGCGTTCTGGAATTTATGACGGCCTGCGTGCGCCTTCGGGGGGATTCTTTTTTATGTCATATCTTTTTACCTGGCGGCGCGCGGGCGGCTGTTCGTCTTTGACTTCGACTTCAACTTCCTTTTGTTGCCCCGCCGCCGTGCCCGTCTCCGATGCGGCGTCGCGGGATTGCGTCTCTTTACTTTGCTGCGGCATGCGAACACCTCGCTTTCTTGTGTGACGTTGACGGCGGCGATTTTTGTGCCTGCGCGGTTGCGCCTCGTCGCGCGTGAGCGAGGGAGGATTTGCCCCGCCGCGCTCCGCCTGCCGCACGCGCCCAGACGTTTGAGCCGGAAGACACAGGCCGAACGTGATGCTCAAGACGAGTTTCGCCAATGTTTTGCCCGACACCATAGGTCTCCTTTCAAAATCAGCCCGCTTCCGGCCACCATGCGCGCCGCGAGAATCCTGAGGCAGTGTGCCCCGCGTACCCGTCCCGGCCTCTGCCATAGAATTTACTCGAATTATGACCCGCACGCACACGCACGCCCCTGTGTGAGGCTCGGCTTAGCGTTTGAGCAACAGCTTTTGCCTCTTGTTTAACCTTGACTAAATAGCCGTGAAAGTTTATTTTAAGCCACAGTCTAGGTTGATCTGGCCTGTATGAAGTATGGCCTTCATCAGGTTTCAACAACTTAGTCGCTTCCCTAGCCTCCCAAGCCAGAAGGGCTTTTAGTTGCTATTGGAAGGCTTCAAGTATTAAATCCAAACAGATAAACTTTCGATTCTTTCGATAATGCACGCGTGCGAGGTGACCGCTGCGACCGAGCCATCGCAGACGACTTTAAGGAGACCCGTTCACCGCACGCAGAGGCCGGAGACTTTAATTTTCCCCGACATAACTTCTTCGCCCGGAGCACTGGGGTCGTTCAAGGATTTCCACGCTTTCCCCCGACGATATGAACACATTTAGCCTTCGCGCGCCTCAATCTACGCGCACCGCTTCAACCCAAAGAAGCATTCCAGCGAATTTCCCGTGCTCCACCTTTGACTCAAGCTGCGATTCGCCGCGTCCGTACATAGTTGCCGACGCGTGCCTCCCCATATCGGTTTCTGCCAACTAATGAATTTTCCAGGCTTCCCTTCTGCGCAAGGCTCGCGCTCGACCAACACCAACCCCAAACGTTTTTCATTGTGAGGAGAAGTATAAGATGAGTTGGAAACAAAAATCCCCATTCCTGTTGATCGCGTGTGTTGTTTTGCTCGGCACGGTGCTGGCAATCCTGCCCCGTCCGAATAAGAAAGCCCCGGCCACCCCGGCAGCGCAACAGCCAACCGCAGAAATGGTCGCGCAGAGCGTCCCCACGCAGCACGAAGCGGTGAATGTGACGAAGACCGAAACCGCCCCGGCGGTCGCCGCGAACCCGGCAACTGCGGCGGTCGCCGCGCCCGAAGCACGAGCGTCCGAGCGACGGACGCGTGCGAAGGCCGCGTTGATCGAGGCCGTGTCGGAAGCGACGGAGCCGAAGGTCGAGAGTGAAAGGCCGGAAGCTGTGGAAGTTGCGGAAGTCAAGAGCGACTTGCGCGCCAAGAAGCTGGTGCCCGAGCAGGCCAAAGCGGAGGTCAGGAAAGAGTTCGTCTTACGGCGCGATGGTGAGGAGATTCGCGTCAAGAAGCGACAACGCAAACCGGGCGCGCGCTTCGACAAACCGGCCGAGGCCATGAAGCGTTATTTGAAGCGGCGCATCCCGGCGGGCGAAAAAGAGTTGCCGATTGATCGTTACTACACGGCGCTCGCGCAGATTCAGGAGATGCCGCAGTATTCGACCGTTCTGGGCAAGACCGTCACGCGAAAAGCGGCGGAGCGGATCGGTAAACCGACCACGAAAACCCCGGCCACAGGCAAATCCATCAAGGGCGGTCGGGACGTGCAGCCCACGCTCGTCGGCGACCAGCAGGCGGGCGTG
>DASQDV010000003.1:0-10269 GCA_035633995.1 Pyrinomonadaceae bacterium
CACGCCTGACTCACGCGTGTCGCGCCCGACGATGATGCGCGGCGCGCGCTCGCCTTCCGCGCGCGCCGCCAGTTGACGCGCGAGCGAACGTCCAATCGTCCGCACGGTCTGCGCGTCCAGAGGGAAACGCCCCGCCTCGCCGCGCATGCCGTCCGTGCCGAAAAGTTTTTTCATAAGAAGCTGTGAGCGGTTAACGATTAGCTGTTAGCCGTTAACTGTTAACAAAAATTGAAGCCGGTTGCCGAAAGCTAACAGCTAACCGCTTCTATTGATTTATGGAGACGAGTTCGATGCGGCCTTCCAGATTGGGCGGCAGCATAAGGCGCGGGCGCGTTGCGCCGTCGCCTGCCGTCTCGAAGACGACCGTGAAGTCTGCGGCGCGCAAAGATTCGACGACGGAGCGCGCGCCGCGCACTTCGACATTGACTCGCGACTCCGTGCCGACTGCGTTGCGCGCGGCCACGCCGCTCAGGCGCTTCGTCGTCTGCGCCTCGGAGATTTTCACGAGCACGTCAACCACCGCGTCGAGCGCGACGACCTTGCGATCCTGTATGTCGATGGCGATCTGCGTGGCGATAAAGCTCTCCGTGCGGCCTTCGAGCAGGATGGTTTCGGTCGGCGCGCGTTCGAGCGCATTGACGTGGCTCTCAGGCCCGCGCACGCGCACGCGCGCCGGGACAGACTGTGTGCCCGCCAACTCGAAGCCGTCGGGGAGTTTCCCCTCCGGCCTCGGTTCGACTTCTAACTCGCGCTCGACGCGCCGCTCCAACCTGAGCGGGACGCTCCCCGGCTCGATGCGCTCGACGGTGACGCCTTCCGAGCTGACGCCTTCGGGCAATTGCAGCATGATGTTGTTCGGCGACAGTTGCACGACGCGCTCGCCCGGCCTGTAGCTGCTCGCGTCGTAGCTTAGCGACACGTCGCTCGACTTGATCGCGTCGAGTATGCGCTTGCTGCCGCGCAGGGTCAGATCAACTTCCTCGCGCGGCTCGTTGCTGATCTCCATGTCGTTCGGCAGCACGAAAAAGAGCGGCACTTTACGCAGCCGCGCCGTCGTCGGCGTACGCTGCCCCGTCACGGCGAACCACAAACCGAGCGTGATGATGAGCGCCAGCAGTTTCAACCCCCAGTCGGCGAACAGGAGATCGTGCAGCCAGCGCCGTCCCATCTGGACGGCATCCCTTTCAACGTCGCGGAAAGTCATTTGAACTCAGTGCGTCAAAATCTTGCCCTTATCCCTGTAGAAGAGAAAGCCTGCCAAAACAATCAACGTTAAACCAACTCCGATCATTCCGAATCTGACCACCAACCATTTCTCCCCAATCGTTGTCGTGTCTAATACGCTCATGCGTTCACCGGGTGAAAGGCCGCGAAGATCGTAATCTAATCCCGAAGTGTAAACCGAGCCTGAGAGAAAGATGAGGGGCAAGGCGACGGCGAGCAGGAGCAAGGCTTTTTTCATTACACTCAAAAGTTTTCGCAGCCTTTAAAATTTTACGTTGAGACGACTTCGTTCCTCTCGTTTTCGGCGTCGGCGGGCAGTTGTTTTTGTTCTTCGCTCGTCGGGCGTTCGGGGGTTTTGATGGCGTCGAAGATCGAGGCGCGCAACTTTGTCGCGTCGAGTCCGCGCCGGATTTGCCCGCCCTGCACGAAGGAGATGAGTCCGGTCTCTTCGGAGACGACGACGGCGACGGCGTCCGTGTCTTCGGTGATGCCGATGGCGGCGCGGTGGCGCGTGCCGAGGTCTTTCGAGAGGCGCGGATTCAATGTGAGCGGCAGGAAACAGGCCGCCGCCGCAACACGGTGACGGCGGATGACGACGGCGCCGTCGTGCAAAGGCGTCGCCGGATTGAAAATGGTGACGAGCAGATCGTAGCTGAGTTCGGCGTCCATCTTGACGCCGCCGTCCGTGACGTTCTTCAACCCGACGCCGCGTTCGATGACGATGAGCGCGCCCGTCTTCGTGGAGGCGAGCGTCGTGGCCGCAAGCACGATCTCGTCGTAGACGCCTTCGCCGAACTGCCCGCGATGACGCGCGAGGCTCGGCAGGCGTAGCTGGTTGCCGAGCGAGATGAGGGCTTGCCTGATCTCCGTCTGGAAGAGGACGATGATCGCGATGCCGAGATAGATGAGCGCGCCGCGCAACACGAATTCGAGCGTGGCGAGATCGCGCTTGTAGGCGATCCAGTAGAGCAAGGCGAAGAAGGCGATTCCGGCGGCCATCGGCACGGCGCGCGTCCCGCGCAAAAGTTTCAACACCGTGTACACGATCAGAAAGACCAGCGCGATGTCCAGAATGCTGCGCGGCTCGCGTAGTCTGTCTAAATATTCGACGTATGACGGTGCTATGAACATAAAACTGTCAGTTGTCCGTAGTCAGTTGTCAGTTGTTTTCGTCTGGCCGAAGCTGAATCTTTTACTTTAGTCAGTTGCCCGCGCAGCACAAACAACCGACAACCGGCGACGGACAACGGACGACGTTTTACCCGATGTGCTGCGGGATCGGCGCGGCCACTGCGGCAGTGCGTTCGCGCGCGGTCTCCAAAAAGATCATGTCAACTTTCGGCTCGGCTTTTTTGATCAGGTCTTCCACTTCGTTGACGACTTTCTCGATGTCGTCCGTCCCCAGTTCGTTGCGAAAGTTGACGTGCGCGTTGATCAAAATCTGCTTGGGCGCAAGGTGCATGGTCAGCAGTTCGACGACTTCGCAGACGTGCTCGTGGCTGAGGATCGCCTGGCGAATGCGCTCGACCGCTTTCGGCGTCGCCGCTTCGCCGAGCACCAGCCCGCGCGCCGAACGCGCGAGCGAGAAGGCGACGATGGCGAGCACGACGCCGATGGTCATCGAAGCCAGCCCGTCCCAGAACGCGCCGGGCGGCTGTCCTTCAAAGAGCGAGGGGCCGACCTGGTGATCGGTTAAATAGATACCGATCCCGGCGATGACCATGCCGAGCAGCGCCGCGGTGTCTTCAAAGAGCACGGTCTTGGCCGTCGGGTCTTTCGATTCGCGCAGGTATTGCGAGAACGTCAAGCCTTCGTGATGCGCTTCTTTGATTTCCTGATAGAGAGCCAGGCCGATGGAGCCGGATTCGAGCACAAACGAGATGCCGAGCACCCAGTAAGCCCACGCGAGTTGTTCGGGCGGGTGCGGGTGCCACAGCTTTTGAAAGCCCTCGTAGAGCGCGTAACTCGCGCCGACGCCGAAGATGAAAATGGCCGCGATGAACGACCAGAAGAAACGCTCTTTGCCGTAGCCGAACGGGTGTTTCTCCGAAGCGGGACGTTTGTAGAAACGAAGGCCGAGCAGCAGAAAAACCTGATTTGTCGTATCGGCCAGAGAGTGCAGCGTTTCGGCCATCATGCCCGACGAACCCGTAATCACGGCGGCGATAAACTTCAAAATGGTAATCAGCCCGTTCGCGATGAGCGCGCCGAGAACAGCCAGCATCTACAGTCTCCCCCGGAGAGTTTAAGTTACACGCATCCGCGCCGATTATCTCGAAAAGCTCGACACAAAGCAACAACCTGCTTCGTGCGCCGAATGATGCGCGACAAATTGCGGCGAAAAATTGAAGAATTATTCTGTTTCTTTGCGCCGTTTGAGACGCCCGCGATGGAGGAAGCCGACGAGTTGGCCTGCGCCGTTTAAGACGGCGAGCGCGCCCGCGCCGTTCTGTTTCATCAGGGCATCGGCGCGCTCAAGCGGCGTCTCCGGCGAGACGAAATATTCGGGCGAGACGGGTCGCATGACGTCCGCGACGCGCGTGCGGTGGCGGCTCGCTTCGGGGAGTTTCCGCACGTCTGCGAGCGTGAGTATGCCGTGCAGGCTCTGCCCGCGCGCGACGGGAAAAGCCTCCTGCGGGTGCTCAGGCAAAAACAGGTCGATGAAATGGCTGACGAGCACATCCGGCTCGATGGCGACGGGCGCACTCATCGCCTCGCCGACCGTCTGCAAATTTTTACTCCCGCGCCCGACGCTCGCCGCCGCGCTGTGCAGGAACAGCGCGACCACGACCGACCACAAGGCCATAAACAGATCGCCCGTCTTGAAGTAGAGCAGGACGGCGAAGACGAAAAGCGTCCACGCGATCAGTTGCCCGCCGAGCGAAGCGATGCGCGTGGCCTCTTCGAGTTTGCCGTTGCGGTGCCAGAGCAAGGCGCGCAGGACGCGCCCGCCGTCGAGCGGGTAGCCGGGCAGCAAATTGAAGACGGCGAGCATGAGATTCCAGAATCCGAGGATGAACAGAACAGCGCCCACCAGCCTTTGCTCAAATGCGGCGGCCAACATCATCGCGCCGAACGCCGCGACGGAGAAGAGAAAACTCGAAGCCGGCCCCGCCACCGCGATGCGAAACTCCGCGCGCGCATTGTCAGGCTCGCGGCTGAGCCGCGCCATGCCGCCGAACGGGTGCAGCACGATCTCCTCCGTCTCAATGCCTTCGATGCGCCCGACGAGCGCGTGCGACAGTTCGTGGCCGAAGATGGAGAGGAACAGTCCGAGCGTCGTCACAAGGCCGACGACCCACGCGGTCGAAGCGCTGACGTTGACGTAGCGGACGAGCGGCGTGCCCTGCTCGAAGTTGCTCGCGATGAGCCACGTGCTCAGGGCGAACACCATGAACCAGCGGTAATCAATCCTGACGGGAATCCCGTAGATGCGCGCGACCTGTAGTTGCCGGTGAAGAATGCGAGCGAGAGACATAAAAAGCAGTGACGAGCGACAGGTGACGAGTGACGAGTTTTAAGACAACAGTTGCGCCCGTTTTGTTCCCTTGTTTTAGCTTCGCAGGATGCCTGGATAATTTCCCTGGCCTCGATGCCATTTTTTAACCAGGCCGGTGATCGCTCTGGAATAATAAACGAGTGCGGTGCCCGGCAAGGTAAATAGGCTCAACCCAAGCCACCCTTTTATAACCGATTCCCCGCTCCTAATTCCGTACCTTATGCCGAGAGCGTAATCGGCAAACATGATCAAAGCGGCGCCCAGGAAGGAGACCCAAAGCCAAATCGGGAGCGCGCGAATCATGCGCTGCCGTCTAAAACTTCCGACGATGTACGGAACCGCCAAATAACATCCCAAGACCAACAGTAAAGTGCCGGCTTCGCCAAGCGTCAGGGGATTCGGCCTGCCTAAGGAATCACGTCTGGTAAATAACCAATAGAGGGGGAGATCGAGACTGAGGGCGGCAGCAACGGCAATTTCTATTTGAGAACGCATTGCAATTTAGTCTTACACAGGCGGCTATGTCTCGAACGCGCCCGCGTCCGTGTCGAGGAGGAGCGAGGGTTCGTTGCGCATGACGCGGCGCAGGAGGAGCGGGTCGTCGAAGAGTTGGGAGAGACCGTGGACGATGGCGTGGCGCGGGTCTTCGCTCATGCGCGTCGAGAGGCGCGTCTCGCCTTGCAGGAAGGCGGCCATGCCGTCGAGGAGCGCGCCGCCGCCCGTCAGCATCAAACCGCGATCATAGATGTCCGAGGCGACTTCGGGCGACAACTCGGCCACGCCGCGCTGCACCACGCGCGCGATCCGCTGCACCACCGCTTGCGTCGCGCCGCACACCTCTTCGCTCGTCACTTCCGCCGCGCGCGGCGTGCCGCTCTGCACGTCGCGCCCCTTGATGGTCAACGTGCGCGCCGCGTCTTTCGGCTCGACGGCCGAGCCGAGTTCGATCTTCAGGCGCTCGGCGGTCGGCGCGCCGATGATGAGGCCGTGATGCCGCCTGAGACGATCCATGATCGCCTCGTCTATGTCGGAACTCCCCACGCGCTCGGCCTGCGCATAGACGATCATGCCGAGCGCGATGACGGCCACGTTCGTCGTCGCCCCGCCGATGTCCACGACCGCCGACGCGCGCTGCTCGTCAACCGAGACGCCCGCGCCGATGGCCGCCGCCAGACCTTCCTCGACCATGTAGACGCGCCCGATGTGCGCCGCTTCGGCTGCCGCCATCAAAGCGCGCTGCTCGACATGCGTAACGCCGGACAGGACACTCATCACGGCGCGGCGGCTGAAATGCGACATGCCGCTGCGCGCTTCGCGCACGAAATGATCGAGCATGCGTTGCGAGCGCTCGAAGTCTGCGACGACGCCGTCAACCATCGGCTTGACGAGCGTTACATCGCGCGCCTCGCGCCCCTGCATCGTCTGCGCCTCGCGCCCGATGGCGACGATCTCGCCCGTCGTCTTGCTGACGGCGACGACCGAAGGCTCGTCCACGACGACGCCGCGCCCGCGCACGGCGATAATGGTGCTGGCCGATCCCATGTCAATCGCCATCGAATCGGAAACCAGATTGCGCAGCGCGTCCAAACCAATCAACGCCCGCGTCTTTTGCATGAAAGAGCCTGATCTCATAACGCCGGAGCCTGAAAAACCGCCAGACAAGGAATTGTAGAAAGGAGCGCAAACATCATATCACAGCCCTGCCGCCGCCCGCGCGCAACAGACGCGGACACGCGCGGCGAAGCCTTCGGCGGCGCGCGAAGTTTTCCGGTTTGTAACATTTCGTTCAGCCCTTGTTAATCTTCATCGCTTAATATTTGCGGCGTAGTTCCTTTATGATGCGGTCGCACAAAGAATCCATATCGCGTTTGCTCCCGGTCGGCATACGGATGCGCCAGTCGTGCCGTTTTCCCTGCCGTCCTCGTCTCAAGAAAGGATTTCTCATGATTCACTTTGCCCGACGCGCGCCGCTCGCGTGTGCCCTCTTCGCCGCGCTCGCCGCCTGCGCCTTCGCGCAAACGCCCGCCGCCACACCCGTCTCGGGCGCGAAGATTTTCGCCGCGCGCACGACGCCGGACAAAGGCGACGCTGCTTTAGACGACGTGCGCCAGCAGTTGCGCGAACAGCGCGCGGAGATCGAACAGTTGCGCGCCGCCCTCGCCGAACAGACGCGACTCCTCAACGAACTCCTCGCGCGCACCGGAAGCAACGATAGCGCCTCGCGCGCGGAAACGGGCGCGAACGCGGGCGACGGCGGGGCGACTGTCAAAGAGGCGGTCAATTCGACGGGCGACCTCGCGGCTGTGGCGGGCGCGCTTCGCCGCGATGCGACGACGGCGACGGGACAGACGGCGACGAAGAACCCGCAGAGCGAGCCGATTGAGGCGCGCGTTCGTGCCATCGAAACGCAGGCGCAGAAGGCCAGCGAGACGCTCGCACGCCAACTCGGCTCGATCACTTTCAGCGGCGATTTGCGGCTTCGCTTCGAAGGGCAGTTCGGCCAGTTGAACGCGCTTCCGAACGCCGCGAACCCTGCCATCCTCGGCAACGAGTTGAGCGCGCGTCATCGTATGCGTCTGCGCGCGCGTCTCGCCCTGCGCGGCCTCATCGGCAAGGAGTTCGATTGGGGTCTGCGCTTCGCCACCGGCACGCTCACCGATGTGGCGAGCAGCAACCAGACGCTCACGGACTTTTTCAACCGCAAAGAGTTTGCGCTCGATCAGGCCTATCTCACCTACAGGCCATCTGCGATTCCCGGCCTGCGCTTGCAGGGCGGAAAGTTCGAAACGCCCTGGCTCTTTACCGAGATGACCTTTGACGCGGACATTCAGCCCGAAGGCATCAACGAAAGCTACACGCGCGACTTCAATCACGGCACGCTCAAAAACCTGACGCTCGTGGCGTGGCAACTGCCGATGCTCGAACGCCAGGCGGCTTTCGTACTGGGCGCGGACGGGCGTGTGAATGTTGACGCCTCGCGGCGGGGCGGGCGCGATCTTGCGCTCTACGGCGCGCAGGCGCGCACGCGTCTTGCGCTCGGTGCGAAAACTTCGCTCACGCTCTCCGCCGCCGACCTCTATTTCTCCGGCACGCAGTTCATCACGCCCGCGCAAGTTTTCGGCGGCCAACTGCAAGTGCCCGTCACCGTCACGATCCCCGCGACCGCGACGACGCCTGCGCAAACCGTCACGGGCTTCGCCGCCGTCCCGCGCGACGCGCTCGTCGCGGGCGGGGGCGTCGGCGCCTCCGCCGCCAGCACGAACGCCGTCAACCGCGACGGCAGGCTCGCCTCCGGCTTCAACCTCGTAGACCTCATCGCACGCCTCGAACTCACGCACAGCAAACGCTTCCCCGTCACGCTCCTCTTCAACTTCGTCACCAACACGCAGACGCGCGACGTAGTGGCGGCGGGCGCGGGCGGCGCGAACCGCCTGATCCCGAACCACGAGAGCAACGGCTACTGGGCGCAGATTCAGGCGGGCAAGACGCGCGAACGCGGCGACCTCCTTTTCAATTACACCTTCGTGCGCATCGAGCGCGACGCCGTGCTCACGCCCTTCAACTTCTCCGACATCGTGCAGCCTTCGGACGTGCGCGCGCACCGCATGCTGTTCACCTACACCGCCGACCCGCGCGTGCTGCTCACCGTCACCGGCATCGTCTCCCAGCGCCCGAACGGTCTGGCCGGGGCGTTCGGCACGACGCCCGCCGGTTCGCTCAACCGCCCGACGACCCGTTTCCAGTTCGACACGATCTTTCGTTTCTAACAGGGGCGCACGAACCCGCGTCGAAACGACGAAGGCGGAACGCGGAACGAAAGACAATTTGCTTTCAGTTCTTCGTCCCGTGTTCCGCCTTCGTCGTTTCACCTTCCGTTCAGGCCGCGTTTACCTTGAAAGTTCCGCCCCAGTTCGTCTATAGTGCGGCTTCTTCTTTACAATCCCACAACGGAGTCACGAACAAGATGGCGCGTTTCAGTTTTCTGCCCCGCGAGGATCAATATTTCTCTTTCTTCTCGCAGATGACTTCTTACATTTACGATGCCTCGAAACTTCTCGTCGAGATGATGGGCGACGGCCAACGCGACTACAACGCCTACGCCCAGCGCATCAAGACCATCGAGCACGCCTGCGACGAACTGACGCACACCATCTCCACCAGCCTCAACAAATCTTTCATCACCCCCTTCGACCGCGAAGACATCTACATGCTCTCCGCCGCGCTCGACGACGTGGTTGACCTCATCGACGACGCCGCGCGCGCGATGGTCATGTTCAACATTCACGAGAGCACGACGCACGCGCGCGCCTTCGCCGACGTGATCCAGCGCATGGCCGTCGAACTGCACGAGATCGTTTCCACGCTCGCGCGACCCACAGGCATCAACCAGCGCCTCGTCGAAATCCACCGGCTGGAGAACGTCGCCGACGACACCTATCACGCGGCCATCGGCGAACTGTTCCGCCAGGAGACCGACCCGCTGACCGTGCTCAAGTTCAAAGAAATTTACGAAAAGCTCGAAGCCGCCGTTGACCGCTGCGAACAGGTCGCCAACATCATCGAAAGCGTCATTATTAAAAACGCCTGATGGCTGTCCGTTGTCAGTTGTCCGTTGTTTCGTGCTCGATCAGCCTTAGTAGCTATTAATTAAACATTCAAGATCGGGCGGCGCATAACAACTGACAACTGACAACTGACTAAGGACGAATCCCTATGTCTGTCACCTTAGCCTTCGTCATCTTCATCATCTTCGTCGCGCTCGTCTTCGACTACATCAACGGCTTTCACGACGCGGCGAACTCGATTGCGACGGTGGTTTCGACGCGCGTGCTCTCGCCCGGCATGGCGGTCGTGTGGGCGGCGTTTTTCAACTTCATCGCCTTCGCCGTCCTCGGCACGCGCGTCGCCAAGACCATCGGCGGCGACCTCGTGGAGATCAGGTTGATCCAGGAAGATCAGCGGCTCTACGTCCTGCTCGCCGCACTGCTCGGCGCCGTCATCTGGAATTTGATCACGTGGTATCTCGCCCTGCCTACGTCCAGTTCGCACGCGCTCGTCGGCGGCTACGCGGGCGCGGCGATGGCCGCCTACGGCGGTTACGAGGGGCTGTTGAAGCCGGAGGGCTGGATCAAAACGCTCGTCTTCATCATCGCCTCGCCGCTCATCGGGATGACGCTCGGCCTCCTCTTGATGGTCGCCGTCTTCTGGCTGTTTCGCCGCGCGACGCCGACGCGCGTGGACAAACTTTTCCGGCGCGGCCAGTTGCTCTCCGCCGCCGCCTACTCGCTCGGGCACGGCGGCAACGACGCGCAAAAGACGATGGGCATCATCACCATCGTGCTCGTCACGAGCGGCATGCTCGAAGCGGGCGCGGGCGGCAAACTCCCCGAAATCCCGCTCTGGGTCGTACTCACCGCGCACGCGGCGATTGCCGCCGGGACGCTCTCGGGCGGCTGGCGCATCGTCCACACGATGGGGTCGAAGATCACGAAACTCAAACCCGTCGGCGGCTTTTGCGCCGAGACGGCCGGTGCCCTGACGCTCTT
>DASQDV010000004.1:0-4340 GCA_035633995.1 Pyrinomonadaceae bacterium
GCGCGTGAAATGCACGTCGCCGTAGCTGGCCGCGCCCGTGTGCGGCGTGAGGTGCGTGACGCTTTTCGTCGCCAGTTCGACGAGGTAGAGATCGTTATCCAAACTGAGCGTGTCGCTTGCGCGCGAGACGACGATGAAGCGACCGTCCGCAGACCACGCGACCGCCGCGTTCGAGCCGTCCTGTTGATAGACGAGCGACTCCGCGCCCGTCGCCACTTCCATCACGTAGATGTCGAAAAAGTTCGGGTTGCGTTTGTTCGAGGCGTAGCTGATGCGCCGCCCGTCCGCAGACCACGCGCCGAAGTTGTGGCGGATGCGCGGCGCGTCCGTGAGCTGTCGCACCTGTGCGCCGTCGGGCGACATCCAGTAAAGCTGCGCGTTCTCGTCGCCGCCGCGCGACTTGCCGAACAGGAGTCCCGCGCCGTCGGGCGACCAGCGAACGAAGTCCACGCGATCCGCGTAGAAGGTCAACTGCTCCGGCCAGCCGCCCGCCGCCGCGACGCTCCACACCTGCGCCGTGCCCGTCACGTTCAGGAGAAACGCCACGCGGTCGCCCTTCGGCGCAAGCGTCGGCGAAGTGGCCGCGCGGATGTTCAGATAACGCTCGATGGAGAAGCCTTCGTTTGCGGCAGCAGCAGCAGCGGCGGCGCGCGCGGGCACATTCGTCTGCGCGCGTGCGGCGACGACGATGAGGGTGAGCGAGAGCGCGATGATGGCGGCGGCGCGCAATGGTTTAAAAGCAAGTCGCATCGAGAATTCGTCTCCTCAGTTAAAGATTCGTCAATCGGCGGATGTCGTGGTGTCCTGCGCGATGCGCCAACCGGCGCTCGTGCGGCGGAAGATGAGTGCGAAGCGACCCTGCGGCGTGTCTTTCGCGCGCGTCAATTGCCAGCGCCCCGTGACGTTCGCGTAAAACTCGCTGAGCGGTTTGATCTCAAGTTCGCTAAAGGCCAGCGTGCCCATCTTCTCGCGCGTGTCGTAAGACTTCTTGTAGCGGTCGTGGACGGTCTGCCAGCCGCGCGTGACGGTGTTGCCGGAGATGAAAGTCGTCTCGTCGGCGCGCTCGTAGCCGTCCATGTAGCCTTCTATGTCGCCGCGATTCCAGGCCGCCGCCTGAGAGTCGAGCACCGCGCGGATCGCCGCCACATCCTCCGCAGACCCTTTCTCCGACTCGCCCCCGCGCCTGCACGCAGGCTGCGAGGCCAAAGCGATGACCAACACGACCCCCAGCCAGACAAAAGGTGCGCGACGTATTTTACGTTTCATGTCAGGCGATTCACTTTCGCGGAAGGGATGACGAGCTACGAGCGCAAACTATACCCGCAAGAGTCGCCCCGCATCAACGCTTGTCGTCGTCCTTCGCCAGGGCGCGATGCCAGAAGTCGCCGATGGAGCGCGCTTCCGGAATGGCGCGCTGCATCAGGTAGCCCGCCCCGATGAACAGTGCGGTCGTGAGCAGCGCGGGCGCGAGCGTCCGGCGCACGGCAGAGCGCAGCCAGTGGCGCGACTCGACGCCCTTCAAGCGTTTGTACAAGCCCGCGAGCAGCAACCCGTCAACCAGAATCTCCGCGAGCAGGACGGGGGCGGCATAGACGACGTAAAACATGACGACGATCAAACCGACGACGGCGACGATGGGGATGATCAACAGCGCGCACCCTTCGCCCAAGTCCAGATCGAAACCTAAATCCAAATCCCAACTGCCGCCGCCACCACCGGAGGTCGAACCTCCGACCGGCGAGCCTGCAAGCGATGCCGAGTTGCCGACCGGAGAACTTGCGATTGAAGTCGCATCCGCGACCCAACCGCCGCCCGCGCCGCCTCCTCCGAAGTCGCCGCCGCCTCCGAGTTTAAACGCGTCTTCGACGGGCGCGCTGCCGGAGTCGAAAACGTTCGGGACGAAATCCACGACATCAATCGTCGAATCGGGATCGCCGACGGTCTTGCGGCGCGTGGCGAGCCACAGGCGCAGCAGGAGCAGAAACACCGTGTAGGCCGCGAGCACCGCGAGCGGGTAGCGCACCGCCATCTTTGTAACGCCGAGATGCAAAAGCGCGTAGGAGGTGAGAAAGCCCGCCGCGCCCGTCAGCATAAGTAGAAATGAGACGAAGATGCGCGGCCATCCGCCGCTCAATAGTTGCCGCCGCACGCGCTCGACGAGGCGCTTGCGGTCGCCCTCCGCGCGCTTCTCGTTTCCGCCCGCGCGCTTCCCTTCTGCGCCCGCGCGCCTCTCATTTCCGCGTGCGCCTTTGCGCTCCCGCCCGTTAGTCATATCAACTCTCGACCGTCGCTGCTTCCGTTGTCGCGCTGCTTGCGCGCGAGGCCAGCCACGCGCCCACGTCTACGCGCATCGCGGGCGTCAGTTCGTGCCCCGCGTCGTAGCTTTTGAATTCGACATCGCGGGCACGCACGCCGAGCCGCGCGGCGTAATCGGCAACCCGCTCCGGCGCATAAAACTCGTCGCGCGTGCCCGCCAGGTGCAGCACGGCGGCCTCCGTGTTTCGATAATGCTCCGATGTCTCCCAATCGCCGGGCATCCCGCCGCAGATGCCTACGACGCCGCGCAAGGCATCCGCGTGCGTGAAGGCGAAGCGATAGTTGAGCGCGCATGTCTGTGAGAAGCCGAGCAGGAAGACGCGCGACTCGTCAGCCACGCCCTCGTCAATCAACTGGCCGATCAAAGCGAGCAGCGCGCGTTGATGCAGCGCGACGGAATCTTCGGGGTGAAAGTTGGTGAGCCAGCCGAAACCGTAGCGCAGCGCGCCGCCTCGCTCCTTCGGCTCTTTCAAGTGCTGGTGAAACCCTTGCAGCGCGGCGACGGCGAAATTACCGGGCACGATTTGCCGCGCCTCGCGCATCATCCAACTTTTGTTGCTGCCATAGCCGTGCAGCGCGACGAGCAGGGGCGCGGGCGTCTCAGCCGGGACATGCAGGTCGTAATAAAGTTTGACGCGTGCGTCGAGCGTGCGTTCGTCGGCTTGGGGTGTCGGCATAAGGGTCGTTAGAAAATTTTTCCACTTTTTATCTTTGCGCCTGACGACTTAACTTTGCGCTTCCGGCGTAAACTGATTTTCTCGCAAGAGGCGCAAAGCTAAGACGTCAGGCGCAAAGTAGGTTTTGCAACCTGCGCTGAGTGTGTAAACCCTAATTCAAATAACCGCCCGGTTCGTTCTCTGCGCTCTCCGGCAGCGCGTCGGGCGCGTCCGTTTCCTCTTCCAGACTCCATACTTCATAAAGCTCCGGCGGCGTTTCGGTGACAAAGCGCGAGGGGCGCTGCACGATGGTCTGCCGGTTGTAATCCGTGATCATCAAGGGATACGAGATGTAGAGTTGATCGCGTGCGCGCGTCAGGGCGACGTACCAGAGGCGTCGTTCTTCCTCTTCGCCTTCCGCGTCGCGCAGACTGCGGGGCGAGGGGAACTTGCCGTCCGCCGCCCAGATGATGAAGACCGCGCGCCACTCCAGACCCTTCGCCTGGTGGACGGAGGTGAGCGCGATCAATTCGTCTTCGTCCGCGCCCATCAACACTTCTTCTCCGCCGAGCGTTTGCGGCGCGCCGTAGCGTTCGGTGGCGAGCAGCGCGAGTTCGGATAAGAATTCTTCAGTCGAGTTGTAGCGCGCGCTGTAGTGCGCGAGTTGGCGCAAGTCTTCGAGGCGCGTCTCGGCGTTCTCGTAGTTGGCGGCGAGGTGCGCCTCGTAGCCGCGCGCGAGTATGAGTTCAATCTGCTTGGCGGGGTTCGTGCGCGTCTCGTTCGTGACCAGAGCGTCGAGGAGCGCGCGAAACTCCGCCCACGAGTTTCCGCGACGCGCGGCGGCAGCGTCCGCGCCGCCGCGCACAACCAGCGCCAGCGGGTCGGGCGCGTAGCCGATCTGTTCCCAGATGCGATTGGCGGTCGCCGCGCCGACGTTCGGGATGAGTCGCAGGACGCGCTTCCAGGCGAGTTCGTCGTGCGGGTTGGCGATGAGGCGCAGGTACGAGATCACGTCTTTGATGTGCGCCTGCTCGAAGAAGCGCACGCCGCTGCGGATTTGATAGGGGATGCCACGCCGCGTGAGTTCGAGTTGCAGTTCGAGCGAATGGTAGTGCGAACGATAGAGGACGGCCATCTCTTTCAAAGGGATGCCTTCGTCGCGCAGTTCGAGTATGCGCGCGGCGACGAAGGCGGCCTGCTGGTCGGCGTCGTGGCAGGGCACGAGCGCAGGCGAGAGGCCGAGCGAAGGACGCACGGCGCGCAAGGTCTTCGGAAACTGTTTGCGGTTCGAGGCGATGGAGACGTTGGCGACAGCGAGGATTTCGGGCGTCGAACGATAGTTGGTTTCGAGTCGAAGCTGGCGCGCTT
>DASQDV010000005.1:0-3527 GCA_035633995.1 Pyrinomonadaceae bacterium
TGATCGTTTTTATCGTCGGCAGCCTCGCGCCCGTGCTGCTCGTCGGCGGCCTGTTCTATCGCAACAGCCTGCGCGCCGTCGAAGGCATGCTGCGCGAGGAGGTGGAAACGAAAACCGCGCGCATCGCCGCCGACGTGGAAGCCTCCCTGCGCGAACGCGAACTCGAATTGAATCAACTGGCGCAAGACGACGCCGTGCGCGCCTCCGTGCGCGACGCTTCCACGTCGTCACCGCAAACTCCGGCGGACACCAAAAACGATGCGCGCATCGCTAGCGACGACGCGCCCGTCGCGTCTCCCGCGAAGCCGCCGCAAGGCTCGCCGCAGGCCGCCGTCTCCGATTTCATCTCGCGCCATCGAGACTACTATTCCTCGATCACCATCGTCGCCGCGCCGCAGGACGGACGCCCGCCCGTCCGCATCGAAACGCCCACTGGGAGCGACCCCGCGCCGCGCGTGAAGACGGGCGACCTGCTGCTGCCCGGCCAACTCCGGCTCGACGAGCGCATCTGGGCGGCCTCCGATCAACGCCCCTTGCGCTCCGACGTGACGAGCGCCGCGACCGGCACGCCCTGCATCGCCTACACCGTGCCCGTCTTCTCCGCCGAACATGAGGGCGCGCCGCGCCTCGCGCTCGTCGCCGAACTGAAACTCGACGCGCTGTTGCAAAAGGCCGGAAGCGATTTAAACGCCGCGACGGCCACGGCGTCTGCGCCCGCCGCTCCCGCTTTCGCCATGCGCGAGAGCCATGCGGGAAAATCCGCGCGCCTGCTGGTCGTTTTAGACGGCGCGGGGCAGGTCGTCTATCACACTAACCACGCGCTCAAGTATCAACCCGTCAGCAGCGCGATGCCTTACTTCGAGCCGCTTGCGCGCGCGATGCGTGCGGGCGCGGGCGGCGCGGATTTCTACACCGTGCCCGCCGACGGCTCGCGCTGGTTTGCCGCCTTCAAACCAGTGGCGGGCAGCAATCTCTCCGTGGCCGTCGCCGGAAACTACACGCGCGCCGTGGCTGGTTTGAGTCAAAGCGCGCTCGTCGTGCTCGGCCTCTCGCTGCTCGTCGCGGCGGCGGCGGCCTTGCTCCTGTACGTCATCGCCACGCGCGCCGCGCGCCGCATCGAACGCGTGACCGAAGCGGCGGCGACCATCGCCTCGACCGGCGACCTCAATCAACGCATCGAAGTGCAGGCCAACGACGAGACGCACGCGCTCGCCGAAGGCTTCAACCAGATGAGCGACCGCCTGCGCGAACTCATCGCGCGCGAATCCGAGATGCGGCAGTTTCAATCCTTCGTCCGCCTCTCCGCGATGCTCACGCACGATCTCAAAAACTCCATCACCGGACTCTCGATGCTCGTCACGAACATGGAGCGGCAATTCCACCGCGCGGAGTTTCGCGAAGACGCCATCACGTCGCTCAAGCAGGCGACGGAAAAACTCGGCAGCATCGTCGCACGCCTGAGCGAGCCGGTGCGGACGCTGAGCGGCGAATACCGTCGCACGCCGCAACCAGCCGACCTGATCCCCGTCATCCGGCGCGTGATGACTGCCTCCGCCGAACCCTCCGCAGCCTTCTACGACATCCGCACCGAACTGCCCGACACGCTCTACGCTTTGATCGACCCCGAACGGATCGAGCGCGTCGTCGAAAATTTGATCGTCAACGCGCTCGAAGCGATGGGCGGGCGGGGCGGGCGGCTCACCGTCACCGCCGGGGAAGAAGCGAAAGGGCTGGTCTTCTTCAGCGTCGAAGATTCGGGGCCGGGCATGACGGAAGACTTCATGCGCACGCGCCTGTTCCGCGCCTTCGCCACGACGAAGAAGCGCGGCATCGGCCTCGGCCTCTACACGTGCCGCGAAATTGTCGAATCACACGGCGGACGCCTTGAAGTTAAATCCAAGCTAGGCTCTGGCACACGCTTTCGCGTCGTGCTACCATCCATCTCGCTCATGGCGTCACACGCACGTTCGTTCGAGAAGCCTCCACAAGGTCAGGCGGCGACGGCGAAGAAGAAGACCGGCACGACGGCCAGTTGAGTAAGTCCTTACCGCTTCCAAGAGTTAATTAAACATCACGGGTGCTGGAAACCGTCCGGCGTGCGCGAGGCGTTCGCGCCGGGCGCGGATTTCGAGCCGAAGTCTTGAGACCTCCAATCCAGCGCGAGACACCGCAGCAGCAGCATGAGCGAACACAAGCCCGAACAGATGAATGACAAAGCGACCGTGCTCGTCGTTGACGACGATCAGGTTTTGCGGCGTCAACTTTTCTGGGCGCTCGACTCGGAGCATCACGTGCTCGAAGCCGACTCGCGCGCCGCGGCCCTCGCACAGTTGGAGCGCGGGTGCGTGCAAGTCGTCTTGTGCGATTTGCACCTGCCGCCGGATTTGGACGGCATCAGCGATGGTCTCGCCAACATCGAAGCGGCGCGCGCCGCACGCCCGTCAATCCCCGTCATCGTCATCACCGGCAGCAACTCGCGGCAGACCGCGCTCGAAGCCATACGCTGCGGCGCATACGGATTCTTTGAGAAACCTTTCAACGAAGACGAAGTCACGCACATCGTCCGGCAGGCGGCGCGCGTGCGCCATCTCGAAGAAGAGAATCTGCAACTGCGCGCTTCGCTCGGCTCGTTTCGCGGCTTCGGTCGCCTGTTGGGCAGTTCGCCCGCGCTCGAACGCATTATGAAGCAGGCGCGCGCCGTCGCCTCGACGAGCGCGACCGTGCTCCTGACGGGCGAAAACGGCACGGGCAAAGAGATGCTCGCGCGCGCCATCCACGAAGAAAGCTCGCGCTTCGAGCAGCCCTTCATCGCCGTGAGTTGCGCGGCTCTGCCCGAAACGCTGATCGAGTCGGAACTGTTCGGCCACGAAAAAGGCGCGTTCACCGGCGCGATGCAGGCCAAGAAAGGGCGTTTCGAGTTGGCCGACGGCGGCACGCTTTTCCTGGACGAGATCGGCGAACTCAATCAGGCCGTGCAGGTCAAACTGCTGCGCGTCTTGCAGGAGCGAAACTTCGAACGCCTCGGCAGCACCAAAACGCAGACGGTTGACATACGCCTCATCGCCGCCAGCAACCGCGACCTCGAACTGGAAGTGGACGAAGGACGCTTTCGCCCCGATCTCTTCTTCCGCCTGAACGTCGTGCCGTTGAAACTGCCCGCCCTGCGCGAGCGGCGCGAAGACCTCCCCATCCTCGCCGCGCACTTCGCCTCCCGCGCCGCCGAAAAACACGGACGCCGCGCGCCCGCGCTCGAACCCGCGCTCCTCGAAGCCTTGCAGGAATACGACTGGCCGGGCAACGTCCGCGAACTCGAAAACCTGATGGAGCGGCTCGTCGTCCTCACCACCGGCACGCAACTCGGCACGGAATTTCTGCCCGAAAAGATGCTCCACCTCTGCCCCCGCGCGACGCCCGCCGCAGACAACGGCGAGAGCGCCTATGAATCCACGCTCGAAGGCGCGGTCCTCGCCCTCAAACGCCGCCTCGTCGTCAGCGCCTTGCAGTCCGAGGGCGGCAACAAAGCCGCC
>DASQDV010000006.1:0-7379 GCA_035633995.1 Pyrinomonadaceae bacterium
ACTCCTTGTCTGACTCAACTACCGACTTTCATGTTGCGCCGCCGCTGTTCGTCGGCCAGCCGCTCGCGTATCTTCCCGCTGAGCAGGCCAATGCTCACCATGTTGTGCCCGCCTTCGGGGATAATCACATCCGCGCAACGCTTCGACGGTTCGACGAACTGCATGTGCATCGGGCGCACGGTGGCGAGATATTGTTCGATGACGGAATCGGCGGTGCGCCCGCGCTCGGCGATGTCGCGGCGCAGGCGGCGTATGAAGCGTATGTCGTCGGGCGTATCCACGAACACCTTGATGTCCATGTCTTCGAGCAGGCGCTTCTCCGCGAAGATCAAAATGCCTTCGATGATCGTGATCAGCTTCGGCTCCATGCGCAGCGTCTCCTTGCGCCGCACGTGGTTCTTGAAATCATAGATCGGAAGATCAACTGCTTGCCCGGACTTCAACGCTCGGACGTGTTCCACCATCAGATCGTTATCAATCGCGTCGGGATGATCGAAGTTCACCTTCTGCCGGTAGTCGAGCGGCATCTGATCGAGGTCGCGATAATAAGAGTCCTGCTGGATGAACGCCACCTCGTTGGCGCTCACCGATTGCAGAATCTTATTCGCCACCGTCGTCTTCCCAGACCCCGTGCCGCCGCAAATACCGATGATCATTCGTCGCTTCGCTCCGACTAATAAGTGACCAGTGACAAGTGACGAGTGACAAGTTTAAGACAAGTTCTGGTTTTAACTTGTCACTCGTCACTAGTCACTGGTCACTGTAGTTTAGGAATCGTGCGCCGCAACAGTTCCGTAAAAGTGGCGCGCACCTGTTCGCCGGTTTCCATGACTTCGGCGTGGTCTATCGGGCGGTCGAGCACGCCTGCGGCCATGTTTGTGATGCACGAGAGGCCGAGCACTTTGATGCCCATGTGGCGCGCGACGATTGCTTCGGGCACGGTGCTCATGCCGACGGCGTCCGCGCCGAGCGCGCGCAGCATGCGTATCTCGGCGGGTGTCTCGTAGCTCGGGCCGGTCAGCGCAGCGTAGATGCCGCGCTTGAGTTCAGTTTTCATCGCCTGCGCTTCGCAAATCGTGGCTTCCTGAAACTCGCGGTCATACACGTCCGACATATCGGGGAAGCGCGTGCCGAAGCGCGAATCGTTCACGCCGCGCAAGGGATTCGCGCCCATCAAGTTCAGGTGATCGCTGATCAACATCAGCGCGCCCTGCTTGAACGAGTTGTTCAACCCGCCCGCCGCGTTCGTTAAGATCAAAGCCTTGACGCCGAGCAGCCCGAGCACGCGTATGGGAAACGTCACTTCGTCGAGCGTGTAGCCTTCGTAAAAGTGGAAACGCCCTTGCAGCACGACCAGCGGCACGCCCGCCACGCGCCCCACAACCAGACGCCCCGCGTGGCCTTCGACGGTCGAACGCGCAAAGCCCGGTACATCTTCGTAAGGAATCGCGACGGCGTCTTCGAGGTCGTCAGCAAACGCGCCGAGGCCGCTGCCTAACACCAAAGCGACGCGCGCTTCCTCTGCCGAGCGCGCGCGAATCGTCCGCGCCGCGTGCTCCGCGCGTTCATACAAAGTTGTGCTCGAAGTTTCCATAATGGTTTGTCCGTCGTCAGTGATCAGTTGTCCGTTGTTTTAGTCTTGCCTGAGTTGAATTTTCATCTTTAGCCATTTATTCGCCCAACACGAACAACGCACACCTGACCACTGACCATTGACAGTGTTTCACTTCTCCTTCTGATAGGGGATGCCCAGGGCGCGCGGCGCGCGTGAGTGGCCGATGAAGCCCGCAAGCACGATGATCGTCAGCACATAAGGCACGATCTGGATAAACTGGATGGGGATTTCGTCGCCCGAAGGCAGTTTGAACACGCCCTGCATCTGGATGGAGATCGCTTCGGTGAAGCCGAACAGCAGGCACGCGAGCATCGTCTGGACGGGTCGCCACTTGCCGAAGATGAGCGCGGCGAGCGCGATGAAGCCGCGCCCCGATGTCATGTTGCGCGTGAAGAGCGACGACTGGCCGATGGACAAATACGCGCCGCCGATGGCCGCGAGCGCGCCCGACAACAGCACCGCCGAATAGCGCACGCGCTTGACGCCCACGCCCGCCGCGTCCGCCGCCTCCGGGTTTTCGCCGACGGCGCGCAGGCGCAGACCGTAGGGCGTGCGGTAGAGCACGTGCCACGTCACGGCGACGAGCAGGAGCGCGAGCACTACGGGCGTCCAGGGAATCAAATCGTCTTTGGGAATCTGCGGCGTCGAACCCGAAGAGAGAAAGAGCGCGCCGCTCAGCATCGCGGGCACGCCCGTCATCAGGATGTTGATCGCCGTGCCGCTCACGACCTGATCGGCGTTGAAGCGGATGCAGGCGACCGCATGGATGGCGGCGACGACCATGCCCGCGCCGATGCCTGCGAGCAAGCCCACCCAGGGGCTGCCCGTGTAGTGCGTGACTGCCGCCGCCGTGAACGCGCCCGCCAGCATCAGCCCTTCGAGCGCGATGTTGATGATCCCTGCGCGCTCCGAATACAGCCCGCCGAGCGCGGCCAGCAAAAGGGGCGTCGCCGTTCGAATCGTCGAGAAGATGAGCGCGATGGTGAAAATTTCACTCATGAAATTGTCCGTTGTCCATAGTCAGTTGTCCGTTGTTCTTTGTCCCTCGCCAGTTACGCGGTTCCGCCTTTAACAACTCATGTGAGAGCCACATGCTACTGGCAACTGACTGTGGACAACGGACAGCTTTTACACTTTGGATCGCTTCAACAAACCAAACTTATTAAACGTGCCACGAAAGAACGCTTCAGCCGCGACGAAGAGGATAACGATGGCTTGCAGCACCTCGACCAAATCCTTCGAGACCTTGCCGGAGAAAGCGTCAACGAAGATACCGCCGCGAATCAACATGCCGAACAGGAGCGCGGAGAGCAGCACGCCGACCGGATGATTGCGTCCGAGAAGCGCGACGGCAATGCCTGTGAATCCATAGTTGGCCGAGAAGCCGTCGTAGTAGCGATAGCGGTAGCCGAGCACCTCGTTGATGGCGACCATCCCGGCGAGTCCGCCGGAGACGGCCATCGCCAGCACGATCTGTTTGCCCGTCGAGATGCCGCCGTATTCGGCGGCGGTCGGGTTCGCGCCCGTCGCGCGGATCGCGTAGCCCCACTTCGTCCGCCACAGAAAAACATAGACGAGCACACAGGCGAGCAGGGCGAACAGGAACGCGAGGTTCAAAGGGATGCGCCCGGGCAAACCGGGGATGAAGCTGCCGAGTCGCGGCAGGTGCACGCCCGCGCCGACGGGCACGCTCTGGAGAATCGGATCGCCCGCCTGTTTGAAGTGATACTGCGTGAAATAGCTGACGAGCGCGATGGCGATGAAGTTCAACATGATCGTGTTGATGACTTCGTGCGAGCCGAAGCGCGCCTTCAAGAAACCGGGGATCGCGCCCCACGCCGCGCCCACGAGGATGGCCGTCAGAATGGCGAGCGGGATGAGCACCACCGAGGGCAACGTCATCCACGCATAATTGACGGGCGTTCCGAACACGTCAACGACCGTGCCGCCGAACTTGATGCCGACCCACGCTGTGGCAAACGCCGCGACGTAGAGTTGCCCCTCCGCACCGATGTTCAGGAGGCCGCAGCGGAAGGCGACGGCGACGGCCAACCCCGTAAAGATCAGCGGCGTCGCGTAAAAGAGCGTGTAGCCGATGCCGTCAGGCCACGAGAACGCGCTGCCGATGAGGAGGCGATAAGTCTCGAACGGATTGTCGCCGATGATCCAGACGAAGATGCCGCCGAGCACGAAGGCCGCGAGCACGGCGACGAGCGGGAAGAACAGTTCGCGAAGAAGTTTCATAGGAAATTTATTTTCCGCCGGTCATCAACAGCCCGATCTCTTCGACGGTCGCCTGCTTCGGATCAACTTCGCCGACGATGCGCCCCTCGCGCATGATGAGGAGGCGGTCGGCGAGCGCCGTCACCTCTTCGAGTTCGGCGGAGACGAGCAGGACGGCGCAGCCCGCGTCGCGCAGGGCGACGAGCTTGCGGTGGATGAACTCGATGGCGCCGATGTCCACGCCGCGCGTGGGCTGCGAGACGAGCAACAATTTCGGCTTCAATTCAAACTCGCGCCCGATGATCAACTTCTGCTGGTTGCCGCCCGAGAGAGCGCGCGCCGGCAGTTCGGGGTTGGCCGGGCGCACGTCGAAATCGTTGATCACTTCGAGTGCGCGCGCGCGAATCCCCCGGTCGTTCAAAAACACGTTGCCGAATCCGGCGACGGCGGGCTTGCGGTAATGGTCGCCGAGGATGGAATTCTCCGCGAGGTCGAAATCGAGCAGGAGGCCGCGCCGGTGCCGGTCTTCGGGGATGTGCGCGATGCCGAGTTCGCGGCGGGCGCGCGAACCCAGACGCGTGATGTCGCGCCCGCCAAACTCCACCTTGCCCGTCGTCGTATGCGCCGCCACGCCCAGTCCCGCGAGCGTTTCGATGAGTTCCGTCTGCCCGTTGCCTTCGACGCCCGCGATGCCGACGATTTCGCCCGCCCCGACTTTGAACGAAACGTCGTCGAGCCGCAGCGCGCCGCCGTCGCGCTCCGTGATCGTCAGCGCGCTCACGGCAAGCACATCCGCGCTCGCCTGCGCATCAGTTTTTTCCACCCTGAGCAACACGTCGCGCCCGACCATGAGGCGCGCCAACTCGGCCGCGTTCGTCTCGCTCGTTTTGACGCGCCCGACGACGCGCCCGTCGCGCATGACCGTCACGTCGTCCGAGATGGCGAGCACTTCCGAGAGTTTGTGCGTGATGATGACGACCGTTTTTCCCTGCTCGCGCATGCGCCGCAGGATGGCGAAAAACTCTTCCACCTCCTGCGGCGTCAACACCGCCGTCGGCTCGTCAAGGATTAACAAACGCGCGCGGCGATAGAGCGCCTTCAACAACTCCACACGCTGCTGCTGCCCGACCGACAAACTCTCAATCGTCGCCCCCGGGTCAACCGACAATTTGAACTCGTCTGAGAGCGCGCGTATCTCGCGCGCGGCCTTGCCCAGATCGAGCGACATGACGCCGCCCGTCTCCGCGCCGAGCACAATGTTTTCGGCCACCGTCATCGGTTCGACCAACATAAAATGCTGGTGCACCATGCCGATGCCGAGCGCGATGGCATCGTGCGGCGTCTCGATGCGGCGCACCTCGCCGTCAACGAGGATGTCGCCGCCGTCGGCGGTGTAGAAGCCGTAAGCGATACGCATCGCGGTTGACTTGCCCGCGCCGTTCTCGCCGACGATGGCGTGGATCGTCCCCGGCTGCACTTTGATGCTCACGCCGTCGTTCGCCAGAACGTTGCCGAATCGTTTCGTGATGTCTCGCAGTTCAAGCATGGTTGGTTGTCCGTTGTCCGTTGCCAGTAGTCAGTTGTTCTTTGTCTATCGTCAGTTGGGCAATTCCATCTTTAGCAACTCAGGTGATAAGCACATGCGACGGACAACTGACGACGGACAACGGACAGCTTTTGACATCAGGATTCCAGCCGCGCTTCCATCGTGATCTTCGCGTTGAGCAGGCGCGAAATGGGGCACCCGGCCTTCGCGTTGTTGGCTGCCGTCTCGAACTGTTCAGCGCTCGCGCCCGGCACGCGCGCCGCGACGTTCAAGTGAACTTCGGTGACGGTGAAACCGGCCTCCGTCTTCTCTAACGTGACGCTGGCGGTCGTCTTGATGCTCTCGGCGGTGAGATTGGCGTTGCCGAGCTGGCCGGAGAGCGCCATCGAGAAACAACCGGCGTGCGCCGCCGCGATCAGTTCTTCGGGGTTCGTGCCCTTGCCTTCTTCAAAGCGCGTCGAGAAGGAATATTGCGCCGAGTCGAGCACGCCGCTATCGGTCGAGATAGTGCCCTTGCCGTCTTTGAGTCCGCCGCGCCATTCGGCGTTTGCGTTGCGTTTCATTCGTTGCTCCCGTTGTTGGTTTGATGATTACTGCTTTCGTAAATTATTGCGCCATCGCGTCGGTCACTTGAATCTCGCCGCGTATGATCTTCTGTCGCGCGGCTTCGACTTCCTGCAAAACTGCCGGGTCGATGAGCGGCTGGTTGTACTGGTCGAGCGAGAAGGCGACGCCGTCTTTGTCGAGGCCGAAGACGTGTATGCCGCCCTGGAAGCGTTTGTTTTTCACGTCGTTGACGATGTCGTAGACGGCGTTGTCCACGCGCTTGACCATGCTCGTCAAAACATAACCGGGCTTAACCATGTTCTGGTTCGAGTCAACGCCGATGACGAAACGCTGCGCGCGCCCGTCCGCGCCCTTGCCCGCCTGCTCGACCGCATCGAACGCGCCGAGACCGCTGTTGCCCGCCGCCGTGAAGATCACGTCCGCGCCTTTGCCGATCTGCGAGAGCGCGAGTTCCTTGCCCTTGCCCGGATTGTTCCAGGCCGAATCGGTGACGCCGACGAAATTGCGTACGACGCGGATGTTCGGGTTCACGGCCTGCGCGCCCTCTTCGTATCCTTTGGCGAAACGATGAATCAAAGGGATGTCCATGCCGCCGACGAAACCAAGCACGCCCGTTTTCGACGTGCGCGCCGCGATCATGCCGACGAGGTACGACCCCTGATGCTCTTTGAAGACGAGCGAGGCGACGTTCGGCAGTTGGCTCACGCCGTCAACGATGGCGAAATTGATGTTCGGGTAATCGCGCGCGACGACTTCCATGATCGGGGCTTGCGCGAAGCCGACGCCGATCACGAGATCGTAGCCGCGTTCGGCAAACGCGCGCATCGCGGGTTCGATGGAAGTGGGATTGCCCGGCTCCACGTCGCGCAGGACGATGCCGAGTTCGCGCTCCGCGCGGCGCACGCCCTCGAAGGCCGCCGCGTTGAACGAGCGATCATCTTTGCCGCCGATGTCGAAGACGATGCCGACGCGCACGCGCGAAGGGTCGTCCGCCTCGTTCTTGCTCCCCGCACACGACGAGCCGACGAGCGCGACAAGGCACAGCAGCGCAAGCAGTTTTCGTTGGGTGAACTTCATGCTGTGATTACTTCCTTGATGAGTTCGAGCGGCGCGGGAGCGTCGCCGACGGTGTAAGCCGCGCGGATTCGCGCGCCCGCGCTCGCGGCCTGCGCGTCGTCGCGGCAATAGAGCGTGCCGAGCGCCTCGCCCGCCCTGAGTTCGTCGCCGTGCTTCGCGTGTGCGATGTACCCGACTTGAAAATCGATCTCGTCTTCGAGGCGCGTGCGACCGCCGCCGATGCTTGAGACGGCGAACCCGATCTCGTCGGCCTCAACTTGTGTGACGAATCCGGCGCGGGGGGATTCTACCTTAACCGCCCGCAGGGTCGAAGTCTGAAGCAAACGCCCGGGCTCGTCGCAAACGCGCGCG
>DASQDV010000007.1:0-3638 GCA_035633995.1 Pyrinomonadaceae bacterium
ACCCGACCTCACTCTCTCTTCAGCCGAACACCGTCGCCTAACATAAGTTGCGGGCAGGCGCAATCACCGTAGATGCGCGAGAGCAGGAACCTTGAACGGGCAAAAGTATGCCCCCAATTAACGCCGAGCGCAAGAGATAAGTTTGCCCGTGACCGTCTGCCCGCCCGCCTCTCTCCGGCTTTCGGGCGGTTCAGTCGCGCGCGCACGATTTTGCTCTTGAAATGCTTGATGCTTTGTCGCAGAATACGCGGCAGACGAACAAACGAGTTCTTCTAGACGCACTCCAACTGCCGCATTGGATAAGCGGCTCGTTGTTTTTCACGCCATCGCCTGCACATTTACCGGTGCTCATGGACTCCTTTTTTATGATCGGGCAGACCATTTCCCATTACCGTGTTCTCGAACAAATCGGCGAGGGCGGGATGGGCGTGGTTTATGAAGCGGAGGACACACGGCTCGGGCGTCGCGTCGCCATCAAAATCCCCTCCGCCGCGCCCGACAGCCACAACCACCACGCGCGCTTCCTGCGCGAAGCGCGCTCTATCTCCGCGCTCAGTCACGCGCACATCGCCACCCTGTTCGACTATGGCGAACTGCCCGACGGGCGGCCTTACATCGTCATGGAACTCGTCAACGGGCGCGAACTCGGCGACTTGCTGCGCGCCGGAGAGTTGTCCATCGCGCGCGCCATAGAGATCATCGCCGACGTGGCCGAGGCGCTCTGCGAGGCGCACAGTCGCGGCATCATCCACCGCGACGTTAAACCGTCGAACGTCATCATCAACGAGCGCGGCGTCGTCAAAGTGCTCGACTTCGGGCTGGCGAAACTGACGGGCGAAGGGCAGGAACTCGACCAGAACGCCCCGACGCTCGCCGGAGTCAAAACGCGCAGCGACGTGATGCTCGGCACGCCGCTCTACCTCTCGCCCGAACAGGCGCGCGCCCTGCCCGTCGACGGGCGCAGCGATCTGTTCAGCCTCGGCGCGTTGCTCTACGAATCAATCGCCGGTCGCCCGGCCTTCTCCGGCGCAACGGTCGTCGAGATCGCGGCGGAGGTCATTCACGTCGATCCGCCGCCGCCCTCGAAGTTCAACCGCCTCGTGCCGCCCGAACTCGACCGCATCACCCTGAAGGCGCTCGCCAAGCGACCCGAAGATCGTTACCAGAGCGCCGAAGAGTTGATCGCGGACTTGCGCGCGCTCAGTTTCCACTTCTCCGAGTTGGACGACACGCGCACGCCGAGCATGGCTTCCCATTCCTCCGGCGCATACCGCACGAACGCCTTACGCGCGACTTCGCTTACGACGCTCTCGGACAATTTGCGCCGCCCGCGCCTGTCCATCGCCTCCGTCATCATCGCCGTCGCCCTGCTCGCCGGGGGCGCGTGGGGCATCAGCCGCCTGATGCGCCCCGCGCCGCACGAACCCTCGCCCGAAGCGAAACAGGCTTACGAACTCGGCACGAACCTGCTGCGCGAAGGCTCTTACTATCAGGCGAGCCGGCGGCTGCTGCGCGCCACCGAACTCGACGACAAATTCGTGCTGGCGCACGCGCGTCTGGCCGAGGCGTGGACGGAACTCGACAACGCCGCGAGCGCGAAAGACTCTATGCTGCGCGTTGATTCGCAGGCCGTCGAGAGCAACGGCCTCTCGCAGGTGGACTCGCTCTATCTGGACGCCATTCGCGCGACCATCACGCGCGACTTCGCACGCGCGCTCGGCGGCTACAAGGAGATCGCGCGCCTCCTGCCCGACAGCGCCGAAAGCTATGTTGATCTCGGTCGCGCTTACGAGAAGACGGAGCAGATCAAGGAGGCGATTGCCAGTTACGTCGAGGCGACCAACCGCGATCCGAAGAACGCGACGGCCTACCTGCGCATCGGCAACCTCTACGCGCGCCAGCAGAACTCCGCCAGCGCCAACGCCGCCTACGACAAGGCCGAACAGATTTACAAGGAGTTCGCCAGCACCGAAGGCCAGACCGAAGTGGCCTACCGGCGCGGCCACCTCCTGCGCACGCTCAACAAATTCGACGAGGCGCGCGCGCAGTTGCAACGCGCGCTCGACATGGCGAAGAACGGCGGCAACGATTCGCAACTCATCAACACGCTGTTGCAGTTGAGCATCATCGCCACGAACGAGAACGACGCGGCGACGGCGCAGCGTTACGCGCGCGAGGCAGTCGAACTGGCGCAGGCCAAAGGGATGGAGAGTCTGGTCGCGCTCGGCCTCATTGATCTCGGCAACTCGTTCAGGGCGCAGGGCAACTATGCGGAGGCCGAGAAATATTTGAAGCAGGGGCTTGATTTCGCGCAGCGCAGTAATGCCTCGCGCCACGCCGCCAAAGCGCTCATCAACCTGGGGAGCCTCCGCATCCATCAGGGGCAGACCGCCGAGGGCGTGAATTACGTCGAACAGGCGCGAGATTTCTATAAGGCGGGCGGCTACGGCAAGGAAGAGGCGCAGGCCTTCGCCATCCTCGGACGCGCCAAACGACAGAAGGGCAACTACGCCGAAGCCCTCGCCGATTTCGAGCAGACGATGCAACGCGGCCAACAGACGGCAGACCCGTCGCTCGTCGCGCTGGCGCATTCCGAGATAGGCAACGTCCTGCTCCAGCAGGACAAGTATCTGGAGGCGCTCAAACACTTCGAGGAGAGTTACAAAATTGACAACAACCTCGGCAACAAACTGAGAACCGCTTACGACCTCTACAATCGCGGCGACGCGCTCTGGCCGCTCGGTCGCTACGACGAGGCGAACTCGCTGCTCGAACAGGCCTTAGCCATCGCCGGAAAGCCTGACGTGCGGAATCGCGAACTGCTGGCCTACGTCTATCTCGCGCAGGCGAACATAGCTCTCAGCCAGCGCCGCTTCGCGGAAGCCAAAGCGCTCAGCAGCCAGTCGCTCGCTACGGTGGACGAGGATAACAAGACCATCCGCGTTGACGCCCAGCGCGCGCTCGGATTGTCGCTCGCCTTCTCCGGCTCGCCGTCGGCGGCGAAGACGACGTGCGGCGAGGCCGTCGCGGCGGCCAAAAGCATCGGCGACCCCTGGCTCGTCTCCGCGACACAACTGGCGCTGGCGCAAGTTCTGCTTGAGAGCGGTGACGCGGCGGGAGCATCGGCGAACGCGCAGGAGGCGCAGGCTCATTTCGCGCGCGCCGGTCAACAATGTTCGGAGTGGCGCGCCTGGCTCGTGGCGGCGCGCGCCGCAGACCGCATGGGAGACAGGGACGCGGGGCGGGAGGGCGCAACCCGCGCGACGAATTTGCTGGCAGACCTCCAGCAAAAATGGGGCACGGAAGTGTTCAACGTTTATCAGGCGAGGCCGGATGTCTTGATTGGTCGCAAGCAACTCGCGGACTTGTCCGGCGGCGTGAGATAAATTCCTTCATTAACCAACAGACGCGAAAGGAAAACAACCATGAGCGATAGTGAGAGACAGACCGACGCGGGTGGCGGACAGCAAGGCCCTGCCGCCGAGGAAGGCGATCCGCCAATCATCGTGCATGGCGATGAGGAAGAGGAAGAGCCGGAAAGCTCGCCTTCGGAAGGCGACCCGCCGAGCATCGTTCAGGGCGGCTGAGACCGTTAACTCCTAACCATTTTTATAGACCGGAAGGTGGGCGTTCTGACG
>DASQDV010000008.1:0-3828 GCA_035633995.1 Pyrinomonadaceae bacterium
GATACATTTTCAATACCCACATCTGTCTTTAGCCCAAATACATGCGGCTTTGGCTTTCTATTATGACAATCAGGCAGAATTGGATGAGGACATCAAGAGACGCTGGGATGAAGCCAGCGAGCCAGCCACCGATGCCTCCGATATGTTACTCCGGCAAAAACTGCTGTCGCTGAAAAAGGAGCGCGTCGGGGAAAGGCTATCTGGCAGGATGTATCGCAGGCGCAAGGGCAATGATACCTGGCACTGGTGTAGTAATTGCTCGACATGGCCTGAATCAGCCTACGAGGAGCAGATTTCATTCACCGGAGAACTTTGTAATGAGTGTTCTGCCAGAGAACGGTCGGGTAACTGTCTTCAGTGAGTGTGAAGTTATACATGGACGTTCATGTACGTCGCGCCGTCACCGACGGATTGCGCATGCGTGGGGTGAATGTATTAACAGCTCAGGAGGATGGGACAGGCGAGTTTGACGATCCGAGACTCTTGAGCCGGGCAACTGAGTTGGGGCGCATTCTGTTCACGCAAGACGATGATTTATTACGAGAAGCTCGAAAGCGACAACAAAGCGGCGAGGCTTTCGCGGGAGTCGTTTACGGTCATCAATTAAACGTTTCTGTCGGCCTGTGTATTGATGATTTGGAACTGATAGCTCAAGTTTCAGAGCCGGACGAATGGGTAAATCGGCTTTTATATCTACCATTGAAATAATCTCCACATTGTGAGAATCATCGCCGGACAATATCGCGGGCGGGTGTTGAAAAGCCCGCCCTCCATGCAGATTCGCCCGACCTCCGACCGCTTGCGCGAGACGCTTTTCAATGTCATCGCCCCGCGCATCGAAGGCGCACGCTTCCTCGATCTGTGCGCCGGTTCGGGCGCGGTCGGCATCGAAGCCATCTCGCGCGGCGCGTCCTTTGTCACCTTCGTTGACCGCTCGCGCAAGATGTGCGGCCTCGTCGAAGCGAATCTCGATTTGTGCGGCGTGCCCGAAGAGTTGACGGAGGTTGCCCTGAGCGAAGCCGCCGATTTCCTGCGACGCGTCGAAGCGCGCGGCGGCGCGCCCTACGACATCGCCTTCCTCGACCCGCCCTACGCCATTGATTACACGCCCATCCTCGATCTCTTCGGCGCGCGCACCCCGGCGCTCCTCGCTCCGGGCGGCATCCTCGTCGTCGAACATCATCACAAGACCAACCTCCGGGACGCCATCGGCGGCATACGGCGCTGGCGTATCCTGAAACAGGGCGACTCGGCTTTGAGTTTCTACGAGGTGGAAGGCGCCGAGTGATGTTTCGTCCGTCTCGAATTTGAAACTTGCACGCGGAAGCAATAAACTGTCTGTCAAACAACACTTCAAACATGCTTGTACTCGGAATCGAAAGTTCTTGCGACGAAACGGCGGCGGCGATTGTGCGCGGCGGGCGCGAAATGGTCTCGTCCGTCATCTCTTCGCAGATCGAGACGCACAAACGCTTCGGCGGCGTCGTGCCGGAACTCGCCTCGCGCGAGCATCTGGATAAGATCGTGCCGGTCGTCGAAGAAGCGCTCGCGCGCGCCGGTGCGGAGAAGCGCGAGATTGACGGCATCGCCGTCACGCAGGGGCCGGGTCTGGTCGGGTCGCTCCTCGTCGGCATCAATTACGCGAAGGCGATGGCCTACGCGCTCGACAAGCCGCTCGTCGGCGTCAACCACATCGAGGGGCACATCTATTCGGTGGTCTTCGAGAATCCGCCGATTGAGTACCCGGCCTTCGCGCTCATCGTGTCGGGCGGGCACACGAACCTTTTTCTCGTGCCCGAACCCGGCAAGTACAAGGTGCTCGCGCGCACGCGCGATGACGCGGCGGGCGAAGCCTTCGACAAGGTCGCAAAGATGTTGGGACTCGGCTACCCGGGCGGCCCTATCATCGAACAACTGGCGCGTGAAGGCGACGCGCGCGCAGTCCCCTTCAGCGTGCCGCGCATGGGCGACGGGCTGCCCGATTTCAGTTTCAGCGGACTCAAAACCGCCGTCTCGAAGTACGTGCGTGAAACCGGGCTGCAACCCGTCTCAGAGGGCGACAGCCCCTCGCAGGCGGTGAAAGATTTGGCGGCGAGTTTCCAGAGCGTGGTCGTGCGCTCGCTTGTCGGCACGACGGAGAAGTTGGCGGCGGAACACCGACCGCGCACGCTCGTCGTGGCAGGCGGCGTGGCCTGCAACGGCGCGCTGAGAGACGCGGCACAAGCGGCGGGCGGGCGCATCGGGATTCCGGTCTATTTCCCTTCCCGTCATCTCTCGACCGACAACGCGGCCATGATCGCCGCCGCAGGCACGGTCAAACTCCAGGCGGGCGAACGCGCTTCCCTCGATCTCAACGCCGACGTGTCGCTGCGCCTCGGAAACATGGACGCCGCAGAGGACGCCGCCCGTCGCGGTCGCATCCGCTACAGACAATAGAAGAAACGCGGAAGCAGGAACGCGGAACGATGAACTGAAAGACGATTGCCTTTAGTTCATCGCTCCGCGTTCCTGCTTCCGCGTTAAACTCAAAGCCGCCCGACCCGTAAAGGCCAGACGGCTCTTTGTTGCCGGCGAGTGTGCGAGGGGGCATTCGTAAGAACGCCACCGTCTCACCGGCGAACCCTTTGATCCAATTGATTGTTAGGGCTTGTTTTCGGCCACCATCTCCCTGACCACGATGTTCTTCGCAAACTTGATCGGCTTGGTTTCGTCAAGCTCGATGGTTACAACGTCGTCCACGCGCAGGTCTTTGCCGTGAACATAGTCCTTGCCGCGCTTCACCTGCGTCTTGATCTGGCAGACGGCGATCACGTGTTCAACGCCGTCACGCGTCACGACGGAGATGCGCTCGTTGCCCACCTCTACGACGCGGACATCAACCAGACGCCCCTCCGTGTCATTGTCGTCAAAATTTGCCGCCCGCACGGCGGTCGCTCCGAACGTTAACAACAAGGCCACTGTAACGCCCAACATCGCAAGGTTTTTTCTTTTCATCTTATTGACTCCGGCTGCCACATCCGTTTTGGGAGAGACGAGCACCAGTCTGCCGCCGGAGTACAGTGCAAGCCTTGTGCCTTTGTGCGGCCAGACTCTAAAAGGCTCGAATTTGCGGGAAATACGCGGGGAAGGCCCGTCGGCGGGAGTTTGGGGTTGATGTCCGCTGACCCGTTGCCGTCCGTATTGTTACGCGACAGCACGGCCATTTGTATCGTTGCAAAACGCTCGGCATCGTCCTCCCCGCGCGACGGGGGCATGTTTAGCAAGACAAAAAAAGCCGCCTCTTCACTTGAAAAGGCGGCCTTTGCAACGTGTCGGCTTGAGTGTCTAGCCGAAGATGTCGCGCACGCGGTCGATGAGTCCCTTATCTTCCAGGTCGCGGTCTTCGATCTTGGAGAGTTCTTCGAGGAGGCGGCGCTGCTCGCGCGTGAGCGTCGTGGGCGTGCGCAAGGCGACGGAGACGAACAGGTCGCCGTGACCGCGACCGCCGAGCACGGGCATGCCGTGCCCTTTGAGACGAAAGACCGTGCCCGTCTGTGTGCCCGCCGGAATCTTCAAAGGCTGTTCGCCCGCCAGAGTCTTCACCATGATCTCCGAGCCGAGCGCGGCCTGCGCGAAGGTGACGGGCACGGCGGCGTAGAGATTGCTGCCCTGTCGCTCGAACTGCTCGTGCTCTTTGACGTGGATGACGACGTAGAGGTCGCCCGCCGCGCCGCCCTGCGCGCCGCCTTCGCCCTCGCCCGTGATGCGCAGCCGCGACCCCGTCTCCACGCCGGCCGGGACTTTCACTTCCATCTGCCGCTCGCGCTCCACGCGCCCCGCGCCCTTGCA
>DASQDV010000009.1:0-2823 GCA_035633995.1 Pyrinomonadaceae bacterium
CAGAGCAGGAGGCCGACGACGTTGCGCGCGGAGAGTTGTTCCTTGAAGCCGAAGACGCCGATGGGGATGAGCGCGAGCGTGACGGCGGTGCTGCACACGACCGCCGCCGTGCTGATGTTCCACCCCGCGCGGTAGGCCAGCAGGAAGCCGACTTCGATGATGACCGCGCCGACGCCCATCGCGTAGACCGCCCAATTCGACTCGCGCAAAGTGTCCATGAACGATTTGTCGTTCGGATAGACGAGCGAGTAGAGCAGGCAGGCGACGATACCGACGACGTAGGCGATGGTGATGACGAAGATCGGGTTCACAGTCTTCGGTATGGACTTCTGCGACAGGTGGTAGAGCAAGTTGCCGCCGATGGCGAGCGCGATTGGCAGGTAAAAGTTTTTCATGCGTTAGTTGAAGTTGACGCCGTCGGCAGCGCGTTTGGCGCTCGCCTGATCGTCCGGGAAGATTTTGAGATTCGTTTTTGACAAGATGCGTTTAGATTTTTTAACAAGATGCGTTTATATTATAGCAATCGCACGAGTCTCCAATCTTTTCCCGGCACCCCTCTGCGGTGAATGCTTGTTCAAAGCCACTCACCGCCGCAGACCCGGAGAGCGCAGCAGAGGGGGCGCTGAGAGAGAAACATCCGATTGTAAACCGTTATAAATCTGTTTCGATTGAGGAGGAAATTCATGCGTCGCCAAAAATCTCCGCTCGCCTTGTTCATCGGGTTCGTATTGCTCGTCTCGAATAGTGCTCTTGCAGGCAACTGGCCGCAATGGCGCGGGCCGCAGTTGAACGGGACGAGCGACGAGCGCAACCTGCCGCTCAAGTGGGGCGCGGAGGAAAACGTCAGTTGGAAACTGCCGCTGCCCGACCGCAGCGGCTCGACGCCCATCGTGTGGGGTGAGCGCATCTTTTTGAATGTCGCGGAGGGCGACAATCTCTACCTGTGGTGCGTGGAGCGCGCGAAGGGAACGCTCGCGTGGAAGAAGTTGCTCAGCGGCGGCAACCTGCGCCAGCGCAAGCACAACATGTCTTCGCCCTCGCCCGTGACCGACGGCAAGAGCGTCTACGTGATGACGGGCACGGGCGTCCTCAAGAGCTTCGACTTCGGCGGGAAGGAGTTGTGGGCGCGCGACATTCAAAAAGATTACGGCGCGTTCGGCCTGATGTGGGGCTACGCCTCTTCGCCCCTGCTCCATGAAGACGCGCTCTACGTGCAAGTCCTGCACGGCATGAAGACGGACGAGCCTTCCTACGTCCTGCGCATCAACCGTGCGACGGGCAAGACGGTCTGGAAAGTCGAACGCCCGACCGACGCGATACAGGAATCGCCCGACGCCTATTCGACGCCCGCCGTGCTGCGCCACGCAGGGAAAACTGAGATCGTCGTCACGGGCGCCGACGTCGTCACCGGCCACGACGCGGCGACGGGCAAGGAACTCTGGCGCGCGGGCGGACTGAACCCGGAGAACGCGCCCTTCTACCGCATCGTCGCCTCGCCCATCGTCCACGACGGCATCATCTACGCGCCGACGCGCATCAAGCCGCTGCTCGCGTTTCGCGCGGGCGGGCGCGGCGACATCACAAAGTCGCACCTCGCCTGGTCGGCGCAGTTCGGCCCCGACGTGCCCACGCCCGTCACGGACGGCAAATATTTTTACATCGTCGGCGACAAAGGCATCGTCTGGTGTCTCGACGCGAAGACGGGCAAGGAAATCTATGGCCCCGTTCGCATCAAGCCGGGCGACTATTCCGCTTCGCCCGTTCTGGCCGACGGGAAGATTTATGCGACGAATGAGGAGGGCTTAACGTCCGTCATCCGCGCGGGCGAGAAGTTCGAGGTGCTGGCCGAGAACAATCTCAATGAATACTCCTTGAGTTCGCCCGCCATCTCGGACGGCCAAATTTTCCTGCGCACGGCGGGACACCTGTATTGCATCGGCAAGCGCGCGGGGCGTTGAAACGGTCAGCCGTCGTAGATTAAACACCAGGACACGACGACACGAAGAAACCCATGTTGCTTCTTCGTGTCGTCGTGTCCTGGTGTTTAATCTTGTTCGGCGATTCGTTGTGTTGGCTTAGGACTGCGGCCTGAAGTAGAGCACCATCGCCGCGCCGACGACGACGAGCAGGAAGCCGAGATAGAGGACGGGGTTCGGCGAAGCTTTCGGCGGGTGCAGCCACATCGTGATGAGGACGTTGATGACGGGCGCGCCGCCGAAGACGAGCGGCATGACGTAGGTGGGCAGCCCGCCCGTGCGGAAGGCGAAGATGATGCAGACCGCGCCGAGCGCGCCGAGCGCGCCCGCGACCGTCGCCGTCGTCGCGCCGCCGGAATTAAAACCATTGAGCGCGCCCTGCGACCAGAGCCACGCGACGGGCACGAGCACGCCGATCAAAAAGTAGGCCACGCCGACGCACAGCATGGCGCGCATCGGGTTGCCGAGTTTGACCTGCCCCTGATGCAGCATCGCGCCGTACAGTCCCCAGGACACCGCCGCGCCGAGCGCGAACACGATCCAAATCATAGATTTCTCTTTTCCTTTTTCCATCGTCGTTTTCGAGAGCCGCTCGGAGCGAGATATTAACAAACCTTTGCGCCTTTGGTCTTTAACTTCTTTGCGCCTTTGCGTGAACTGTCTTTCTCGCAAAGGCGCAAAGTTAAAACAAAAGGCGCAAAGAATTGAGCGGTCGTTCGTGAGTTTTAACTCAACTCAGAACTGCACGCGCACGCCGAGTTGAATCTGGCGCGCGGAGGTGACGGTCGAGCGGATGCGCCCGAAGGTCGTCAGCGGCGCTTCGTTGTCGGCTGCGCCCGCGAAGACG
>DASQDV010000010.1:0-6560 GCA_035633995.1 Pyrinomonadaceae bacterium
CGTCAAAACATTTTCCGGGTCGAATCCGGGATCAACCGACTGCAAGCGCATAAAGCTCTTGATCAACAGCCCTGCGCCGACCAGAAGCACGAGCGACAAAGCGATCTCGGAGACGACGAGCAGCGCGCGCACGCGACCGCGCCCCGTGCCCGCCGAAGTGCGCCCGCCGTCTTTGAGCGTCTCGTTGAGATCGGGCTTCGAGGCCTGGAGCGCGGGCGCGAGTCCGAAGAACACACCGGTCAGAGTTGAGATACGGAGCGGGAAGAGGAGCACGCGGCGGTCTAGCCCGGCGTGCTCGAAGCGCGGGATCGCGCCCGCGCTCAGTGCGAGCAGGAGGTCGGTCGCCCACATCGCAAGCAACAGTCCGAGCGCGCCGCCCAAGAGTGAGAGCAGCACGCTCTCCGTCAACAACTGCCGCACGATGCGCGCCCGCGCCGCGCCGAGCGCCGTGCGTATCGCGATCTCTTTGTGCCGCGTGGCGGCGCGTGCGAGCAACAGGTTGGCGACGTTGGCGCACGCGATCAAGAGCACGAAGCCGACCGCCGCGACGAAAAGCAGGAGCGCCGGTCGCGTCGCGCCGACCAACTGCTCGTAGAGCGAGACGACTTTGACGCCCGCGTTCGCGTTCGATTTCGGGTACTGCTGTTGAAGTTGCTGCCCGATTGAATCCATCTCGGACTGCGCCTGCTCGATTGTGACACCGGCCTTGAGCCGCCCGATGGCGGCGTCAACCGAACGCCCGCCGCGCGACCATTTCTTCAAATCGGGCGCGAAAGGAATCCACAGTTCCGGCTCCTCGTAGTCGTAGCCCGTGAAGCGCGGCATCTGAAACTCGCGCGGCATGACGCCGACGACCATCAATTTCTCACCCGTGAGTTCGATCTGTTTGCCGACGATTGAGGGGTCTGAGCCGAAGCGCCGCTGCCAGAGCGCGTGCGAGAGCATGACGACGTAATGCGAGCCGCGCTTCTCCTCTTCCGCGAGGAACGTGCGCCCCGCAGCCGGGCGCGCCCTCAGGATCGAGAAGAAATTCGCGGAGACTCTCGCCGCCTGAATTCTTTCCGGCTCGCCCGCGCCCGTCAAAATCGGCGACGAGCCATCAACGGCAGCCACTTCTTCGAAGACAGTGTTGCGTGCGCGCCAGTCGTAAAAGTCGGCGGGGCTGAAGGTGGTCGGCACGTCGGTGGGCTTCCTCAGGTCGGTGCCGCCGAGACGCACGAGCCGATCCGCCTGCTCGAAGGGCAGCGGGCGCAGCAGTACCGCGTTGATCACGCTGAAGATTGCGGAGTTCGCGCCGATGCCGAGCGCGAGCGTTAAGACGGCAATGGCCGTAAACCCGCGCCGCTTCATCAACAGGCGCGCACCGTACTTCATGTCCTGCCAGAGTCCGCCCATTATTTCAACTCCTTCGATTACGGAATTCGTCAATTGCGGATTTGGGATTGCGGATTGCGGATTAGAAGACAAAACACGCATTACAATCCGATCTGCTTTTCAACCCGCAATTCGCATTCCGCAATCGGAAATCCGCAATCGTCTTATTCGTATCTGAGCGCGATCATCGGATCAACTTTCGTCGCGCGGCGCGCGGGGATGTAGTTCGCGGCGAAGGCGACGAGGACGAGCAGCAGCGAGATGAGGCCGAAGGTCGCCGGGTCGGTCGCGGACACGCCGTAGAGGATGATCTTCATCCCCTGCGTCACCCAGTAAGAAGCGATGAGGCCGATGACTACTCCCGCGAGCGCGAGCAGCATGCCCTGCCGGACGACCATCTTGAGGATGTCACGCGGCTGCGCGCCGAGCGCCATACGGATGCCGATCTCGTGCGTGCGTTGGGAGACGGCGTAAGACATCACGGCGTAGATGCCGACGGAGGCGAGCACGAGCGCGATGAGCGCGAAGATGCCGAGCATGCCCATCACCACGCGCTGCGGCGCGAGCGATTCGGAGACGACCCTCTCCATCGTTCGCACGTTGAAGATCGGTTGATCTTTGTCGATGGCCTGCACCTCGCGCTGCACCGCCCCGGCGAGTTGGAGCGGATCGCCCGTCGCCGAGCGCACGACGATGTTCATGGAGAACCAGGGTTCCTGCGTGAGCGGCAGGTAAAGTTCCGGCACGATCTCTTCGATCAGCGAATCGTTCCTGATGTTGCCGACGACGCCGACGATCTCGAAAGATTCTTTGTCATTATCGCTATCGAAATAGAGGCGCTGGCCGAGCGGTTCTTCATTCGGGAAGTGGCGTTCGGCGAGCAGTTCGCTGATGAGGATGACGCGCCCTTTGTTCTCGTCGTCGGCGCGCGTGAGGTAACGCCCGCGCCGCAAAGGGATGCCCATCGTTTCGAGATAATTCGGGCTGACGACGCGAAAGTTGGCCAGCGATTCGTGTCCCGGCTCCGGCTTCTGTCGCCCGACGATGTAGAAGGCGCTGTCGCTGTTGCTGCGCGAGAGCGGCAGCACGTTGGACGCGCCCGCCTGCACGACGCCGGGCAGCGCGCTCACGCGCTCCACCGCCTGCCTGTAAAATTGGGCGCGCACCTCTTTCTGCTCATACTTCGCGGGCGGTACCGAGACGCCCACGACGAGCACGCTCTCGGGTTTGAAGCCCGGCTCGACCTTGAGGATTTCGTAGAAACTCTTGATCATCAGCCCCGCGCCGATCAGGAGCGTCAGGGAGATGGCGACTTCCGCGACGATGAGCGCGCCGCGCAGGCGGTTGCGATGAAAGCCGCCGCCCGAAGTGCGCCCGCCGTCCTTCAAAGCCTCGTTGAAGTTCGTCTTCGTCGCCTGCAAGGCGGGCGCGAGTCCGAAGACGACGCCCGTTAAAACCGAGATGCCCAGCGTGAACCAAAAGACCTGCGCATCGATGCCGACATTGTTCCAGCCCGGCAAAAAGCGCGCGAGGCTCGCCGGAATGCCCGCCTTCATCAAATCAATGCCCCACACGGCGCACAGCAAACCGAGCGCGCCGCCGAAGAGAGAGAGCAGCACGCTCTCCGTCAACAACTGCCGCACGAGGCGAAAGCGGCTTGCACCGAGAGCCATGCGGATCGCGATCTCTTTGTGCCGCGCCGCCGCGCGCACGAGCAGCAGGTTGGCGACGTTGGCGCACGCCAAAAGCAGCACGAAGCCCGACGCGCCGAGCAGCACGAGCAGGCCGGGGCGAGGCCCGCGCACGTATGAAGCCTGCAAGGATTCGGTGGCGATAGTGCGATTGCTGTTGGTGTCGGGGTATTGAGCCGTGAGGCGCGCGGCGATGGCCGCAAGGTCTGCGTCGGCCTGTGCGCGCGAGACGCCCGGCTTGAGTCGGGCGAGCACGCGCACGTAATGCGAGCCGCGCCCTTCCTTCAACTTGTCCGTGATCGTGAACGGAATGAGAAGGTCGCTGTTGGTCGGGGGGAAATTGAAATCCTCCGGCATGATGCCGACGACGGTGTAAGGCCGCCCGTTGAGCATCAACTGGCGGTTGAGGATGGAGGGGTCTGAGGCGTAGCGGCGACGCCAGAATTCATGCGTCAGGACGGCCACCTGGTCGCGCCCGTCCTGCTCCTCTTCGGGCGCGAAGGTGCGCCCCATCAGCGGACGCGCGCCGAGCGCGTCGAACATCGTGGGCGAGACGGTGGCTACTTCGAGCCGCTCCGGCTTGTCGCCTTCGGTGAGGTTCATCGAGTTGGCGTTATAGACGGCGATATGCGAAAAGGTCGTATTCTGCTCGCGCACGTCGAGGTAGTTGGCGGGCGAATTCATGTTTCGGTAGGTCGTGCCCGGCGGACGCTCCCAGAGGACGACGAGACTGTCGGGGTCTGTGAAGTTGAAGGGGCGAATCAGGAGCGCGTTGACCGCGCTGAAGATCGTCGTGTTCGCGCCGATGCCCAGAGCCAACGCCACAACCGCCACGGACGTGAAGCCCAGATTCTTCCACAACATCCTCAGCGCGTAGCGAAGGTCTTGTATCAATGTTCCCATCACAACCTCTTTAATTGTCAGTCGTCCGTCGTCAGTTGTCCGTTGTTTTTTGTCTCGGGCAAGTTGTCGCTTTCATCTTTAGCCACTCGTGTGAGAGTCACATGCAACGGACAACGGACGACTGACAACGGACAACTTTCCTATTCGTATCTGAGCGCGACCATCGGGTCTACCTTCGTCGCGCGGCGCGCGGGGAGGTAACAGGCGACGAGCGCCACCAACACGAGCAACAGTGAAATACAGGCAAACGTGAGCGGGTCTGTCGCAGACACGCCGTAGAGCAACCCGGCGAGCACGCGCGTCAGCGCGAAGGCAGCGAACAGCCCCGCCGCGATGCCCGTGAGAATCAAAAGCAGCCCCTGCCTCAAGACCATCCGCAGCACGTCGTCGGCTTGCGCGCCGAGCGCCATGCGGATGCCGATCTCGTGCGTGCGCTGCGTCACCGAGTAGGCCATCACGCCGTAGATGCCGACCGCCGCCAGCACCAGCGCGACCGACGCGAAGGCGAGCAACAGCACCATCGAGAAGCGGCGCGAGCCAATCGAGTCGCCGACGATCTCTTTCATCGTCCGCACGCCGAAGACCGGCTGATCCGGCGCGATTGCGAGCAACTGTGCGCGCACCGCGCCCGCCAGTTGTTGCGGCTCCTCCCCGCGCGTGCGCACGACGACCGAGATGCCGCCCGCGACGTTCGACATTGATTGAGGGGAAACCTGATCGAGCGCGAGGTAGAACTGCGGTTCGACCGGCACTTCGCCGTCCAGCCCGTAATGCTTGACGTGGCCGACGACGCCGACGATCTCATAGGGCGGCGCGCCCGGCTGGCCGAATTGCAGGCGCTGCCCGAGCGGGTCTTGGTTCGGGAAATATTTTTGCGCGAGCGTCTCGTCAATCACGACGACGGGCGTGCTGTCCGCGCGGTCGTGTGGGGTGAAGTAGCGGCCTCGGCGCAACTTGATGCCGAGTGCCTGGAGATAGCCGGGCGAAGTGGTGTAGCGCACCGCCGGATAAGGCGAGGTGTCGCCCGACGCGTCAGGCGGCTGCCCCGCGATGCCGAAGGATTGTTCGGCTGCACCCGCAAAAGGCAGCCCGTTCGTGAACGCGACCGCTTCGACGCCGGGCAGACTCTTAACTCTCCCCTCGACCTGCGCGAGGAAGTTTTGCACTTTCGCCGGTTCGGCCTTGTCGCCCTTGAGCGAAAGTTGCAGCGCGAGCACGCGGTTCGGGTCGAAGCCCGTCTCCACCTGCTGCAACTGCCAGAGACTCTTGACCATCAACCCCGCCCCGATCAGGAGCACCAGCGCGAGCGCCACTTCCGCCACGACGAGCGCGCCGCGCAAATTCTGACGGCTGCCCGTCGAACCGCGTTCCGTCTCCTTGAGCGATTCGTTGAGGTCTGTCTTGGAGGCTTGCACGGCGGGCGCGAGGCCGAAGACGAGTCCGGTCAGGACGGCCACGCCTAACGTGAAGCCGAGCACGCGCAGGTCAACGCGCGCGTCCGCGAGGCGCGGAACGTCGTCGGGCGCGGCGGCGATCAACAGGTCTGTCCCCCATAGCGCGAGCAACAGGCCGACGAGGCCGCCCATCACGGCAAGCAGCAAACTTTCGGTCAGCAGTTGTCGCATGATGCGCCAGCGTCCCGCGCCGAGCGCCGTGCGAATCGCGATCTCTTTTTGTCGCGCCGCCGAACGCGCCAGCAGCAGGTTGGCGACGTTCGCGCACGCGATGAGCAGCACGAAGGCGACCGCGCCGAGCAGGACTAAGAGCGCGGGGCGCACTTCGCGCACGGTGTTCTCGTACAAAGATTCGATATGCACGCGACGCCCTTTGTTCGTCTCGGGATATTGCTGCCCGAGCCGCGCCATGATCGTATCCAGTTCGGCGCGCGCCTGTTCAATCGTCGCTCCGGGCTTGAGCCGCGCCGCGACCCACAAGCCCGGATGCGATCCGCGCTCTTTGTAAAAAGGAACTTCCGCGACCGACAACCCGATGGGCACGTAGATGTCCGTGTCCGAACCGAAACGAAAATCGGCGGGCGTGATGCCGACGACCGTGTAGCTTTTATCGTTGAGCGTGAGTTGACGGTTGATGACGGAGAGGTCGCCGCCGAACCTGCGTTGCCAGAAGCCGTGACCGAGCATGACGGTCGGCGCGCTCGACGGCTGATCGTCCCCTGCGACGAAATCGCGACCGGCGAAGGGTCGCACGCCGAGCGTGGCGAAGAAGTTGCCCGTGACGAGTCGCCCGGCGAGCCTTTCGGGTTCGCCCGCGCCCGTCAGGTTGAAGCTGTCGCGCCGGTAAGCCGTAATCTGTTCGAAAGTTTTGTTCTCGTCGCGCCAGTCCAAAAAATTCGGGTAGGCGACGGAGGTGTCCTGCGTCTCGCTTTTCTCCCAGAGGATGACGAGACGTTCCGGCTCTGTGAACGGCAGCGGGCGCAGGAGGACGGCGTTGACGACCGAGAAGATGGCGCTGTTCGCGCCGATGCCGAGCGCCAGAGCGAGAACCGCGACGAACGTGTAGGCGGGGCTTTTCAGCAACATGCGAAAGCCGTAGCGCAAGTCTTGCAGAATGGTTCCCATCTCCGGCCTCCTT
>DASQDV010000011.1:0-3588 GCA_035633995.1 Pyrinomonadaceae bacterium
AATTGTGCGCCTCCACTTGAAGTACAAGGAGTCGAAGCGCACGGACGAGCATGGCAACCAATTCAGGTATCGTGCGAAGATTGACGACGGGCGCGGGGCGAAAGTTAATCGCTGGGCGTGGGACGTGTTCCTCGTCGAAGCGCCTTGATCACAGCTTAGTCGCTGCGCACAGAAAACGCCCGAAGGCCGTCGCCTTCGGGCGTTTTCCGTTTACGGGGAACAGATGCGTCGTCGGATGAAGGCCGCCGGGTGCCTCAAGGCCGCAGACGAAATTTAAGTTGACTGAATGAAGCCGCCCACGAGCAGCAAGAGGATGGCTGCGCCGACGACGAGGCGGTAGCCGATGAAGATGCCCGTGGAGTGTGTCCGCAGAAAGCGCAGCAGAAACCAGATCGAAGCGTAGCCGACGAGCGCCGAGACAACGGTGGCGACGACGAGCGGCACGGCGCTGCCCGCAGGCAGTTTCTCGACGGCCTCGCGGAGTTCGAGCAGGCCGCTTGCGGCAATCGCCGGTATCGAGAGCAAGAACGAAAAGCGCGCGGCCGTCTCGCGCGTCTCGCCCGCAAAGAGGCCGCCCATGATGGTCGAACCCGAACGGCTCGCGCCCGGCAGGAGCGCGAGCACCTGCGCGCCGCCCACCGCGAGCGCGTCTTTGATGCCCAAATCTTTCATCTCGCGGTGACGCTTGCCCACGCGCTCGGCGAGCGCCAAGAGCAGCGCGACCCCGATCATCATCGTCGCAATCACCCAGAGGTTTTTCGTGAACGTCCCTTCGATCTGCTTTTTGAACGCGAGTCCGACGACGGCGACGGGGATTGAGCCGATGACGACGAGCCAGCCGAGCCGCGCGTCGTCCGACAAACGCGAGGCGCGTTCTGTGATACTGCCGTCAGCGGCGCGCGTCTCGTGCGGTCGCGCGCCGCCGCGCAGGAGCGCGAAGTGATCGCGTATGAAGGCGACCGTGATCGCCCAGATGTCGGGCGCGAAATAGATGAGCACGGCGAGGAGCGTGCCGAGTTGGATGACGGCGATGGTGGCGGTCGTCTGTTCGGCGCGCAACACCGGCTCGACGCCCTCGTAGAGGCCGAGCGCGCGTGCGGCGAACAGCAGGTGCGCCGTCGAACTGATGGGAATAAATTCCGTCAACCCTTGCACGATACCGATGATGATGGCTTGAAAAATGTTCATTCTTTGTTATTCGCGGAGCGTGGCGTTGGCGAGCATGCGGTCGTAGAGCGCGACGGGCAGCCACTTGATGACGCGCGAGATGGTTGCCAGTTGCCAGGGAAAAGCATAAGTGCGCCTGCGCGCTTCGATGGCGCTGACCATCATCTTCGCGGCGCGTTCGGGTTCTAAGAGAAACGGCATTTTCCGGTTGCGCCCGCGTGTCATGGGCGTGTCTATGAAGCCGGGGTGAATCGTCGTGACGTAGATGCCGCGCGGGCGCAGTTCGGCGCGCAGGCTCTCAAAAAAAGTGGAGAGCGCGGCCTTGCTCGCGCAGTATGCGCCCGAACCGGGAAAGCCGCGATAGGCTGCGAGGCTTGAGACGGCGACGAGTTGACCGCTGCCACGCGCGATCATCTCAGGCAAGACCGCCGCCACAGAGTTCATCGCGCCGAGCACGTTGACGGAGAGCACTTTTGTCACGACTTCGATGTCGAACTCGCGCGCCAGTGTGATCTCGCCTATTCCTGCGTTGGCGACGAGCACGTCAATCCCTCCGAAATGCTCTGTGACTTTCGCCACAGCCGTCCTGACCTCTGCGGCGTCGCGCACGTCAACCGCGACGGCGAAGGCGCGGCCTCCGGCGGCTCCTACTTTACCTGCGACTTCGCGCAAAACCTCCTCGCGCCGCGCCAGCAACCCGACCCGCGCGCCGCGCCGCCCGAACTCGACGGCCAGCGCCTCGCCGATGCCGCTCGACGCGCCCGTGATCAAAACCGTCTTTCCCGACCAGTTCACCTTTGAACATCCTCTAACAAAGTTCCGCGACGTGTTCGCCGAGCACGCGCAGGGCGCGCGGAAGATCGTCCTGTTTAATTAACAGGTGGTCGCGCGAGAAGGCCGTGAGCGCGCCGACGGGGACTTGTGCGGCGGCAAGTATTTCCGTCACGCGCGCCAGGTATCCCGTCACGTTCCAGCCGAGTTCGATGTCGAGCGTCACGAGCCGCCAATTCGTCTCGACACGCGCATCGCGGACGACATGGCGCATCGCGCGCCAGTCCTCTTCCTCGACGAGCAGCGTCACTTCGTACCTGTCGCGCAGCAGCATGAACGGTGCATCGGCGCGCGGGCTGAGTTCGGGCTGTTCGAGCAGCCGCGCCCAATCCTCGTGGCGCATGCCGACGAGTACGAACGTCGCGGGCGCAACTTCCACCTTCGTCCGGCTGAGCAACTCCGCCGCCGTCTCGTTTTGCTGTGCGTCAACCATCGAACTGTGTCGAGATACCCGGCCAGTTGAAAAAAATTCTTTGCGCCTCCGGTCTTTATTTCTTTGCGCCTCCAGCGTGAACTGCTTTTTCTCGCTGGAGGCGCAAAGTTAAAACGTAAGGCGCAAAGAATTCTACCAATCGCTAAACTTGTACGACGACCGGGACGATGACGGGACGCGCGCCCGTCTGCTTCTGTATGTAGCGTTTGAGTTCGACGCGCACGCGCTCTTTCAGGAGCGTCAGATCGCGCCGCTCCGTCGCGGGGGCTTTCTCGACCGCCTCCGTCGCGATGCGCTGCAAGTTCTTGATGAAGCCGTTCGAGCCGTCCGCGCCGACCACGCCGCGCGCCATGATCTCCGGCGTGGCTTCGAGTTCGCCCGTCTCCTCGTTCAGAGTCAGGATGGGCGTGAGCACGCCGTCGTAAGCCATCTGGCGACGCTCGCGCACGGTTTCGCGCCCGATCTCCTCGAAGCCCGAATCGTCTATGAAGGTGCGCCCCACGTCGCGCTTCTCGACGACGGTGGCGCTCGTCGCCGTGAGTTCAAGCACGTCGCCGTTCTCGATCATGATGACATTTTCGTCAGCGTAGCCGAGATGGTTTTTGACGAACTCCTTGTGGCGATAGAGCATCCTGTACTCGCCGTGAATCGGCACGACGAACTTCGGCCTGACGGCCTCGGTCATAATGCGTATGTCTTCCTGCGAGGCGTGGCCGCTGACGTGTATGAGACGCCGTTTCTCGTCAATGATGTTGCCGCCGCGCTTGTAGATGTCGCCGATGAGGCGCGAGATGGCGCGCTCGTTGCCGGGGATGATGCGCGCCGAGAGCACGACCGTGTCGCCCTCCTCGATGCTCAAGCCCTTGTAGGACTGGGAAGCGAGTTGCGCGAGCACGGCGCGCGGCTCGCCCTGCGAACCCGTGATGAGATAGACGATCTCGTCGTCGGGCATCTTCTTGGCCTCGTTGAACGAGACCATTTCGTTCTCGTGCACGTCGAGGTAGCCGAGTCGCTCTGCGATCTCCACGTTCTTCAACATCGAACGACCGAGCACGCAGACCTTGCGGTCGAACTGCTGCGCCACGTCGAAGACGATCTGCAAGCGATGAATCGAAGACGCGAACGCGGCGACGATGATGCGCCCTTCGGCCTCCTCG
>DASQDV010000012.1:0-4258 GCA_035633995.1 Pyrinomonadaceae bacterium
ATCGGTCGCCCCGTTAACAACGCGCGGGTCTATCTGCTCGATAAAAAATTGCAGCCCGTCCCCGCAGGCATCGCGGGCGAACTGCACATCGGCGGCGCGGGCGTGGCGCGCGGGTATCTCAATCGAGCGAAATTGACGGCGGAGAAGTTTATCCCCGACCCGTTCGGCACGGAGGCGGGCGCGCGTCTCTACCGCACGGGCGATTGGGCGCGTTACCTGCCCGATGGAAACATCGAATTCCTGCGGCGCATGGATCAGCAAGTTAAAGTGCGCGGCTTCCGCATCGAGCTGGGAGAAATTGAGGCGGCGATTGCAGGGCACGCGGGCGTGCATGAGACAGCCGTAGTGATGCGAGAGGACGCGCCGGAGGATCAGCGCATCGTGGCCTACGTCGTGCCGAAACGCGCGGAGGCCGGAACCGGAGCAGCAGGCGACATCACGGCGGAGAAGCTGCGCTCTCATCTCGCCGAACGCGTGCCGGGTTACATGTTGCCGTCTGCGTTCGTCCTGCTCGACGAGATGCCGCTCGCTCCGAGCGGGAAAGTTGATGCGCGCGCTCTGCCCGCGCCCGATGCGTCCAGAGCGGAGATGTCAGCGAGTTTCGTCATGCCGCGTAGCCCCGTCGAGGAAGTGCTGGCGGGAATCTTCGGCGAGGTCCTCAAGCTTGAACGGGTGGGCGTCAACGACAATTTCTTCGCGCTCGGCGGGCACTCGCTGCTCGCCACGCAGGTCGTCGCGCGTGCGCGCGAAGTGTTTCAGAGGGAACTGCCGCTGCGCGCGCTCTTTGAAGCGCCGACTGTCGCCGGGTTGGCCGCGCAAGTCGAAGCCCTCGACGCTTCGGCGCAGACGGCAAGCGCGCCGCCGCCGCTGCGCCCCGTGCCGCGCGACGGAGAACTGCCGCTCTCTTTCATCCAGCAACGCTTCTGGTTTCTACACCAGTTGATGCCCGAAAGCTCCGCCTACAATATCCCGACCGCCGTGCGGCTGACGGGCGCGCTCGACGTGGCGGCGCTCGAACGCAGTTTCAACGAGGTCGTCAGGCGTCACGAAATCCTGCGCACCACATTTATCTCGGTCGGTGGACGACCGGAACAGTTGATCGCGGACGAGTTGAAAGTTGAACTGTCCCTGATTGATCTCGGCGGGCGACCCACGCGGGAGGAGCGCGAGGCGGAAGCGCGCCGCCTCGCCGCAGAGGAAGCGCAGAAGCCTTTCGATCTGGCGCGCGCGCCGCTGCTCAGAACCGCGTTGCTGCGGCTCGACGCTCAAGAGTTCGTCCTGCTCTTCACGATGCACCACATCGTCTCGGACGGGTGGAGCGCGGGTGTGCTGATACGCGACCTGACGACCATCTACGAAGCCTACGCGGCGGGCTTGCCGTCGCCCCTGCCGCCGCTGCCCATCCAGTTCGCAGACTTCGCACACTGGCAGCGGGAGTGGCTGCAAGGCGAGGTGCTGGAACATCGTCTCTCGTACTGGCGGAGACAGTTCGGCGACGGCCTGCCCGCGCTGAATTTGCCGACCGACCGGCCACGCCCGCCTATTCCCACCGATCATGGCGCGATTCAAACGCTAGTTCTGCCCGCACCGCTCGGCGCGGCAATCGAGTCGGTCGGCCAACGCGAATCCGTCACCTTGTTCATGCTGCTGCTCGCGGCCTTCAAGGTCTTGCTGCACCGTTACACGGGGCAGGAGGACATCCTCGTCGGCTCGTCCATCGCCAACCGGAATCACGTCGAGACGGAAGGCTTGATCGGCCTCCTCATCAACACGCTCATACTTCGCACAGACCTCTCCGGCGACCCCGCGTTCGACGAACTGCTGGCGCGCGTGCGCGAGGCGTCGCTCGGAGCATACGCGCATCAGGACTTGCCCTTCGAGCAACTCCTGGAGGAACTGCGCGCAGACCTCGACGCCGCGACGGGCACTGCTCCCGTGTTTCAAGTGGCCTTCCAACTTCAGAATTTCAGCATGCCGACGTTGGAGTTGAAAAACCTGACGCTCAGCCCCTTCGACGTGGAAGGGCAGACGGCCAAGTTCGACCTGTCGCTTTCGGTCATCGAGACGCAGGGCGGGTTGGTCGCGTCGCTGGAATACAACACAGACCTCTTCGAAGCCGCGACGATCAAGCGCCTGCTTGAGCATTACCGGACATTGCTCGAAGGCGTCGTCGCCAATCCGGCAGAGCGCATCTCCGCTCTGCCGCTCCTGAGTGATGCGGAGCGGCGTCAAATTCTGTCGGAGTGGAATCCGGCCTTCGAGAGCAATGTGCCCGCCGCGTGTCTCCAACACCTGTTCGAGGCGCAGGCGAGGCAGAGGCCGGACAATATCGCGCTCGTCTTCGAAGACCGGCAATTGACTTACGGCGAACTGAACCGGCGCGCTAATCAACTGGCGCACTACTTGAGGCGCAGGGGAGTTTGCGCGGACACGCTGGTCGCCCTCTGCCTGGAGCGTTCGGTCGAAATGCTCGTCGGTATTCTGGGAATTCTCAAAGCCGGAGGGGCATACGTGCCGCTCGACCCGGCTTACCCGAAGGAGCGTCTGGCCTTCATCCTCGCAGACACGCAGGCGCGTCTGCTCCTCACGCAACAAAGTCTGGTTGCGTCGCTTCCCGAACACGACGCAGGGCTTGTGCTGCTCGACGCCGACTGGCAGGAGATTGCGGGCACGACTAGCGACGAGAACCCGGCTGGCGCGGCGAGCGCCGACGCGTTGGCCTACGTTATCTACACTTCCGGCTCGACCGGACGACCGAAAGGCGTCCTTGTCAGCCACGAGAACGTGGCGCGTCTGCTCGAAGCCACACAGGCTCACTTCAAGTTTGACGAAAGCGACGTGTGGACGCTCTTTCATTCCTACGCGTTCGATTTCTCTGTCTGGGAAATCTGGGGCGCGCTCGCGCACGGCGGCAAGCTGGTCGTCGTCCCTTACTGGGTCAGCCGCTCGGCGGAAGCCTTCCATCGCCTGCTCGCGTCCGAACAGGTCACGGTGCTCAATCAAACGCCCTCCGCGTTTCGCCAACTCGCGGTGGCTGACGAATCCGCCGACGCGAGCGTTCAATTGAGACTCCGGCTCGTCATCTTCGGCGGCGAAGCGCTCGAACTGCAAAGCCTGCGCCCCTGGTTCACACGGCACGGCGACCGCACGCCGCAACTCGTCAACATGTTCGGCATCACCGAAACGACCGTCCACGTCACCTACCGCCCTCTGACGATGGCCGATCTCGAACTCGCGGCGGGCAGCCGTATAGGCAGGCCGCTTGAGTGCCTGCAAGTTTATCTGCTGGACGGGCGTGGGCAGCCCGTGCCCGTCGGCGTGCCCGCAGAGATTTGCGTCGGCGGCACGGGTGTGGCGCGCGGCTATCTGAACCGCGCGGCGTTAACCGCCGAACGATTCGTCCCGCATCCGTTCGCCGGCGTGCCGGGGGCGCGGCTCTACCGTTCGGGCGACCTCGCGCGCTTGCGGCCGGACGGCGACATCGAGTATCTCGGCAGGATCGATAATCAGGTGAAGGTGCGCGGCTTCCGGATCGAACTCGGAGAGATCGAGTCGGCACTGGCGGAGCACGAAGGCGTGCGCGAGTGCACGGTCGTCGCCTCAGACGACGCGAACGGGGAGACAAAACTGCTGGCCTATGTCGTCAGCGCACAAGCGCGGCAGCCCGCTCCATCCACCACCGAACTGCGAGAGTTCCTGCAAGAGAAGTTGCCCGAACACATGATCCCTGCGGCGTTCGTCGTGCTGGATGCGATGCCGCTCACGCCGAACGGGAAGATCGACCGTCGCGCCTTGCCCGCGCCCGGACAGTCTCGCCCGCAGTTGGGGCGCGAGTTCGTCGCGCCGCGCACGCCGGTCGAGCAGGAGTTGGCGAAAATCTGGCGCGAGTTGCTCGGCGTCGAAGCGGTCGGGATTCACGACGACTTCTTCGAGTTGGGCGGTCATTCGCTGCTGCTCACGCAACTCGCCTCGTGGATTCGCAAAGACTTTCAGGTGGAGGTGCCTCTGCGCGTCCTCTTCGACACGCCGACCATCACCGACATGACGCGAGCGATCCTCGCGCGACAGGTCGAACGGGAGACGCAGACCGACCTGGCCGAGATGCTCAGTCAACTCAAGCAACTCTCGCCGCACGAAGTCAAAGCGATGCTCGAAAAGATGGGTGGCACAAGTTGAAAATCCTCCTCACGATGAATTTGCCCTACTTCCCCATCTACGGCGGGGCGAACAAGATCAACCGCACGATTGCCGAAGGACT
>DASQDV010000013.1:0-10047 GCA_035633995.1 Pyrinomonadaceae bacterium
CGGCAAGAGATGGTCAGCCGTTTTAAGCTATCCAGAAATTAAACATAGAAACTTGCAGGTGCTCGGGCTTGAAGAAAGTAATGGCGAGATTCTACTTTACGAAGGCGACCAGGTCAGGCGAGAGAAATAGAGGGGCGCGTCGCGCGCGTTAATACCGGGTGAGGCGATAGCGGGCTATCAGTATGCGGATGGACGTTACAACAAGGCTCGGAGCACGACGTATCGGTCAAGGCGGTGCGATAAATTTATCGGGAACACGGCAAGGCATAGAAGGCGACATTAACGTAAGCAACGAGACCGACCATGATTCGGGGCGAGAGTAGAGAAATGCATGTTTGAAAACGTTGCTTACTAAAGTTAAAGTCGCACGCAGTTCTTCCGAAAGACTACTATGCACCGGCTTACTTTGCAGGTCGCTGTGGCGCTTATTACTTTCGGCTTGGGCGTCTCGGCCAGTGCTGTTTGGGTTGTCCCTCGCTCCTCGCTCGCCGAAAGAACGGAAGAAGCGCGCCCCTCTCAGTCTCCACATGCGTCCCGTATCGCTTTGCCGGTAATACCCACCGTTGCCTTTTGCGATCTTCTCGCTCGCCCTGCCGATTACAACGGAAAGGTCATCCGCACTCAGGCGGATTTGTTCTCGACTTATGCCGATCTAACCATTTCCGATCCGGCGTCATGTGTGCTCCCGCATCCGATGATCGGACTTGAGCTTGATCGTTCTTTCCAATACGACCCGGACGACGAAGCACAGAAAGAAGTCTATGAACTTCTCCGGGCGCAGGGGGAGCGCAAATACGGAAGGGCTCGCGTTGTCATCGTCGGAAAGTTTGAAGGGCTGATTTTTGCTAAAGACACCCACCGAAGTAAATACCCGCATTGGTTCACTATCCGGCGACTGGAAAAAGCCGAACGCGTAACACCGCAGAAGAATTCTACCTTGATACGATTCTGACCTCGTCACAGGGCGCGGACGGCGACGGGCAGCACGCAGAGTTGGAATCGCTTAAGCTCCGCACTGAAGACAAGTAAATCGCAGGTCTTCATGCGTCCTATATTTTCCCATCCCTCAATTTTTAGGTGAGCCTGACATCGCCTCCGCAGTTGAGGCGACAGGGGGCGGCTTACGGTGCTGTAAGCCGTCCCCTGTTGTTGCGGAATCGGTAAACCGGAGACATGTACGAGTTCGTCTCCTTTCGTCCAGACCCCGTTTCGCGCCGCCTGCTGCGCGATGAGAGTCTTATGCACCTGACCTCGAAATCCTTCGATGTCCTCAAAAGATGTACAGACCAAAAAAATAGTTTGCAGTTGTAACCTTTAGCCCGGCTCAAACGTGATGGTATTGGAAGGCGATTTTCGAGTGAATAAGGAAAAGGGATATGAGAGTCTTTATCGTCGGAGCAACAGGCGTTTTAGGTCGCCGGATGGTGCGGCAGTTCATGGAGAAAAATCACCATGTCGTCGGATTGGCGCGCGACGAAAAGGGGAAACAAAAGATTCGAAGGCTGGGTGGCGATGCCGTCGTCGGCAATATTTTCGACGCCGACGCGATGGCCGCAACGGTCAGATATGCGGATGTCGTAATTCACGCCGCGACCGCGATACCGGCAAAGGTTTCGAGTAGCCGCGCGGACTGGGCGTTGAATGACCGGCTGCGGCGCGAGGGCACGCGGGCGCTGACCGAAGCGGCGGCGAGGCTGGGGGCGAAAACTTACATTCAACAAAGCGTGGTCTGGGTCGCCCGCCCTGCGGATGATTCGTTCTTCGACGAAAAGACGACGGTGGAACGTCCGGGTGAGCTGTATCGTTCGGCGTTTGACGGCGAGCACATCGCTCTGGCGGCGGGCGAGAAATATGGGTTCAATGTTTCCGTTCTGCGGTGTGGCGGCTTTTACGCGCCGGACGCGCACCACACACGGAGTTTCGCACAAGGTTTATTGAAACGCCGCCTGCCCCTCATCGGCGCGGGCGAGGCCGTTTCGGCGAACCTGCATGCGGACGATGCTGCGAGCGCGTTCGTCGCTGCGGCGGAAGCGGGGAAGCGCGGCCTGTGGCACGTCACCGACGACGAGCCGACGACGATCAAAGACATGCTGTTTGAATTCGCCCGTCAGCTCGGCGCACCCACGCCGCGACGGATTCCTCTGTGGCTTGCCCGAATGTTTGTCGGGAAAAGCGTAATTGAATTTTTCACGCGCTCGACTCGCACCTCAAACCGGCACTTCCGCAATGAGACGGGCTGGTCGCCACGATTTACGTCTTTCCGCGAGGGCTTGGAGAAGGTCGTCGGAACCTGGCGAACCGAAGGTTTCGCCAACTGAGGAGGCTGAAGAGATGAAGAATCAAAATTCGTGTACGTTAAAATCAACTGCTTTGGGACTCGTCGGATTTCATTTTTTGACGGTCGTTGTGCATTCAATCGCGCACGAGATTTTATCCGTCAAGGCGACTCCGGCACAGCTCGCCTTCATCGTTCCGGTCATCATCTTTGCGCCGGTGATGGCAGGGCTGATGCTGCCGAAATTCAGCAAAGCCGGAGCGGTGATGTTGCTGGTCTCGATGCTCGGCTCGCTCGTGTTCGGCCTGTATTACCATTTCATCGCCAGCACGCCCGATCATGTAACGCACGTCGCACGTTTGCATCCCGCGTTCTGGTCTGCGATGTTTCAGATCACGGCTTACCTGCTGCTCGCGTCCGAAGCGTTGGGTGCTATGGTGGCCGGGCTTTCGCTCGCGGGCTGGTCGCAATCTTTCAAACGTTATGCAGTTCGAACAGATTTTTAACGAGAATCAAAGGTTCTTGTGGGGGCTGAGTTACCGTATGACGGGCAGCGCAGCCGATGCGGACGACATCTTGCAGGAAACTTTCGTCCGCCTGCTGCAAAAGCCTCCGGCGAACACAGACGAGCCGTTGCGCCCCTGGCTGGTGCGCGTGGCGGTTAATTTAAGCCGCGACGTTTTGCGCCGCCGCCGCAGGCAGGGCTACGTCGGGCAATGGCTGCCCGCGCCTTTCGAGACCGAAAATAACGAAGACCTGTCGGCGCTGAGCAATCTGGCCGCCGAGGGCGACGCTTCTGGTTCGGGCAATCCGTCGGCGCGTTATGAAACGCTCGAAAGCGTTTCGTTTGCGTTCCTGCTCGCGCTCGAACTATTAACGCCGACGCAGCGGGCGGTGCTGCTCCTGCGCGACGTGTTTGATTTTAACGTGGCGGAAACCGCCGAAGCTTTACGCATGAGCGAACAGAGCGTAAAAACCACGCACCACAGAGCGCGGCGCGTGATGCGTGAGTATGAGGAGAAGCGGTTCGTGCCGCGTAAATCGCTGGTCGAAAAAACCGGGCGTGTCGTCAGTCAACTCGTCGAGTTTCTAACCAACCGGGATACGGAAGCGGCGGCAAAACTGTTGGCGGCGAATATCGTCAGCATCAGCGACGGCGGCGGAGAGTTTTTCGCGGCGAAGAAGCCTATCGTCGGAAGGGCGAAAGTCGCTTTGATGTTATCAAATTTATTAAGAGCGACCGCCGCGTTTACCTCGAAAACCAAGGCCGTCGAGTTGAACGGCCTATTTGCGGTAGCGACTGAAAGAGATAACGCCCCGCCCGGTTTCGCTAAAAAGTTAGCCACGTTGTTTCAGATCAACGACGAAGGTTTGATCGAGCGCATCTATTTTGTGATGGCTTCGCGCAAGCTGACCGGACTGGAGAAGAAAGTAGACAAGTGAGCGTCCTGGAGAAAGATCAATATACGGCAAGAAGGCGATGAATCATCGAATCTCCCGCGTTTACCTGATCTATCTGAAGCCGGATCGGATGCTGCTTTCCAAGAAGCAATATTCGGATTGGCGCGAGATTCAGGATGAGTATGAAAGCTACCTGACCTCTCTGGGATCATTTTCGGTAGAGGAGTTAGTAATGTTTCTATCGGAAGAGTACGGGCGGGATGAGAGGAAGTGGGGCTTCTCAAGGGAAGAGATAGAAAGATTTATGAAATCGGATACGATAGTCCTGGAGGCGCGACAAGGTAGTTAATGGCGGCAGCGCGGCTCACAAACCAATGCGCCCGGTGCCCGGCACGAAACCTCTCGTGTATCTTGCGCAGAGTAGGGCGGGTGTCGAGCGCGAGTCGGATTCACCGCCGTGTGCTTTATAATCCGAGCATGCAAATATGATTATTGCGTTACTCATCATTGCGGCTTCCGTCGCCTTCGCGATTGTTCTCACCATCTCGATCATGCTGGCCTTAAGATCAAGTGCGGCATACCGCGAAGGGATGGAGCGTGCGTGTCGTTCCCCGGAGATAGCCGCGTTGATCGGGCAGCCTGTGCGGGCGGGCTTCTTTGTGAGGGGAGGGGTCAGGGGAGGCGGGAGGCGGGCTTCTCTGCACGCTCGCCTGTCGGGACCGCGCGGCGGGGGCACGCTGGAGATACGCGCCGTGAGAGTGAGGCAGGAACTGCAATTCAACGTGCTAAAGTTTCACGGCAAAGGGAAGGTGATAGACCTCCTGAGCACAACCGCCGCCTGATAATTCGCTCCGGCTGGCCGCCTGCCGGAAACCCCGGCATCCGTTCGGAGGTACGTGTGACAGGTGCCGCCCAACTCAGGCGCGGAAGCATTCACGCAGAGAGGCCATACCTGAACTCATATCCGAGTCTTCACTTGAACTCATATTCGAGTCTTCCGGCGGCTCTGTGATACGCCCTGCCTGTGTCAGGAATTTTCTTTCCATGTAGTCCAAGCCTTATGTCTCCCTCCACTCGACGGGGCTTGTCTCTCCGTCCTGTTCGCACTCTCCTGCGCCGGCTCTTGAGCCGCTGCCCCTGATGGGGTACGGCATGGCGGCGGCACCATTCAAGTAACGTCCTTCGTATTGAGGCCAGCCGGGCAGGAAGTTCGCCGCCGGGGCAGGAGTTTGATCCCTCTCGCCGCCAAATCACGCGTTACCTATTGAGGCGTCTTAATTCTGTGTGGCGCCCCCGGTGACGGCACCACCGCCGTCAACCCCCACCAGATAAGGGGAAACTACTTCACACGAAAAGGAGAAAGTAAATGCGCCATCTGAAAATAAAGCGTGCCGCCGCGCTGGTCGTCCTCGTCGCCGTCGCCGCGTTCGTCGCCTTCGGGCGTGCCGACAACGACCCCCCCACCGAACAGGAGAAGGAGTTCGCCGTGCAGACCGCAGACCTTCTACAGAAAGAGGTCTTCGCCGCGCTGCTCCAGGAGTTCGGCGAGACGACGCCGGAGAACGTGGAGCAGGGCAAGCAGGCCGTCTCGCTCATCTTCCACGACGCAAACAGAGACATCAGGCTCATCGGCAACTTCCAACCGCTCCTCGGCGGGAACAACAACATCCCGAGCGACCCGTTCGAGCAGGAGTCGCTGTCGCTCGCGCTTGAGGGCAAGCCGAATACGACCGTCGAGCGCCATGGCAACCGCTGGTACTACCGCCGCTCCATCGCGCTGAGCAACGCCATGCACACGAGCTGCGCCATGTGCCACTCAAACTTCACCCCGCAATTCTTCGAGCAGACGAATAACCCCGGCCAGTGGGTCGGCGCGCTGACGCTGCGCGTGCCGGTTAAAAAGGACTAACCGTCTGATCCTATCTCGTCGTAAATCCCGCGTTAGTAAAGGAAGGGATTTATCGGAAGCTTAATCCCGTGGGCGGTGGGTCGGACATGTAAGGATGCCAGCCGCGACGGCAAAGGAAGGGATAAGGACATGTTGAACACGATTCGTAAGTTTACGGCAACCGCCCTGCTCGTCGGCACCGCTATCATACCGGCCCCGGCCCAAAGCGGGAGAAACTACAAAGAGGAGCAAGCCAGGAGAGAGAGAGAGTTCCAGGCTTGCATGCGTCCGGCGGGAGTCGCATTCCAGAAGGCGCTCAGCGAAGCCCAGCAAAATCTCAAGCAAGCCGAGCGCGAAGCCCAACAGGACTACAACGCGGCGATACGCAAAAACAAGAGCGACGCCGCGCGCTCTGCCGCCAAGAAGGCTAAACAGGAGGCGTTGAGAAATGCCCAACAAGAGGCCCGGCAGGCGCGCATGGCTGCCCAGGAAGCCAGGCAGCAGGCAGAGCAGTCCTGCCGCAATCCGAAGCAGCCTGAGACGACGAATAATACTTCCCCCGGTAATACTACCGAAGGGACTTTAGGGCACGGGCCGCGCGGGCGAAATCCGAGCGTGCGCATGGATTTACGCGTCGTGGACGAAGCCGGGAGACCTGTCCAGGGAGTGAAAACGAAACTGTGGTCAGAACGCCAGAGCAACGGGTTCTTGTGCGAAACTTTCCACACGACCGACGCGCTCGGCAAAGTGCTGATGGACCCGATTCATTTCACTAAAACCCTACAGTTGAAGTTAGAAGCCAAGGGATTTGAGCCCCAGATGATTCAAGTAGACCCTTCGCAACTCGACAGGCCGTTCAGGACGGTGATGCAGGCAAAAAGAACGTAGTACGTAGCACACCCACCACGAATTCGCCCGCCCCGACAGGGGACACGGCGGGTGAAGGCGAGAGGCCGCCGGAGCAGCGAGGGCTCCGGCGGCCTCTTCGTATGCAGCACGCGCGCGGAGTCCGATAACAATGGTTATGTGTGATAGGGCTTTGAATATTTGCGCAATGCCTCCTTAAAATGGTGGCATTATCGGACTCTGCGCATTATTGTAATTTTCTCGTAGGCTCACCTCTATGACCATTATTGAGGGTGAAGGTTGGAAAGAAGATGGAGTGCTCCCGCTCGCTACCTTGCGGCCTCGGCGAAGGCGGCCTCGACGCCGACCTCCGTGCAGCGCTCAAGCAGACGCTTTTGCTCTCTGGGGTCTTGCGCCCGCGCGACATCGCCTTTTGCTCGGACATGACTATGAAGTGTCCGAGTAGTTTGAGAGAGCTTTGACCAAGCAGATCAGGATACTCGAAGAGAATCCGCCGTTTCTCTTCCATGTCGCGTTCGTTCATGAACCCGGGCAGATAGGAGAAGAGCGGATGGTTTTTCCCGTACAGGGAAAGGTCGCTCCATTCGTCGTCGAGTAGCCCGTCAAGCGACGACGCAAGGACGGTTGCCATAGAGTTTTCAGGCCAGTTGTCGTCCTAACCGTCGCCCATTTTTCGCTTCAATGCGGTCAGGCAGAGGTTGGATTGAGTTTGAATGTCTTCGGGCGCCATCTCCGTCGGAGCGCAAAAAATCAGCTTGATTTCCGCATCCGCGCGAAAGAGCAGGAAGGGCGCTTCGGCCTTCACAGAGGCGATCAGGCAATGAGGACAGCGAAGCTCGTGGAGCGTCTCTTCGCGCACGCGCGTGTAGAGATCGTGCCGCGCGAGCACGTCAACAATAAACCACAACCGGCCTGTGTATTCATGTTCACACTAAGGGCCTCGCACCTGAAACGGTTGGGCATAACTGTAATCCATTTAATTACTCCGAGCGTGAGAGACTGGCGCGAGAGCAGGTTCCGTTGCAAACAGCTTACACGGGCAGAGGATCACCTCGCCGTGATATTACCCTTTGAGGTCGCCTTATCTGTAGATTATCCGGACATTGTTATGTGAATTCAAGGAATTGCGTTCGGCTCCTTCGCAAACTCGAATGAAGCTCACAGAACAGGGCAATAATATGACGTTATCCCGCCCCTCGTCAGGCAACAAAAGAGCGCGGAGAGGTTACTAAGAGAGGACTACAAAAGGAAGGGTTAAACTTTTTACATGCGTTCTCTATTATTCTCGCTCATCCTGCTCGGCGGAATTTCCGTCACCGGCTCATCCGTCATGGCGCAAGAACAGCGAAGCGGCCTGCTCGCCCGCACAGTCAAAGTCGGTGTGGCCTCTTATGATTATCAGGTCTATGTCCCGGCCAAACTTCGCGGGCAAGCGAAGCCCCCCGTGATCCTTTTTCTTCACGGCATCAGCCAGCGCGGCGAGGGCGGCTTCGTCCCGGCAGAGGGCAGCGCAAACGCGCTGATGCGAAATTATCTGGAACAGATTCCGGCCATCGTCCTGCTGCCGCATTGCCGCAGGGGTCGCTTCTGGCACGACGCGGAAATGGAGCGGATGGTGACGGAGTCTCTGCGCCAGACCGTCGCGGAGTTCGGGGCTGACGAAGCGAGGCTGTACCTGACCGGAGTTTCGATGGGAGGTTTCGGGGCGTGGCACATCGCCGCGAAACATCCGGGCAGGTTCGCCGCGCTGGTGCCGATTTGCGGGGGCAGCACGCTCGTCGCCGCCGACCGCTTCACCCCCGTCGCGCGGGGCGTGGGGAAAACGCCCGTGTGGGTCTTTCACGGCGCGGACGACCCCATCGTACCGGTCAGCGAATCGCGCGGGATGGTCGCCGCTTTGAAGGCGGCAGGCGGCGACGTGCGCTATAACGAATACGCGGGCGTCGGCCACAACGTGTGGTTCAACGTGCTCGCCGAGCGCGAACTGCTGCCCTGGATGCTCGCGCAGCGCCTGCGCCCTTAAGCGCGCGTCGCTGGCTGCCGCGAGGCGCATCAGAGTTGCGCGATGCGTCGCTCCAGTTCCGCCGCGACCTGTGCGGCGTCGGCACCGGCCTCAAATCTGATTGGCTCGCCGAACACGACCGTGACCTGACCGCGCGACGCAAAGTACTGCTTTCGTCGTTTGAGTTCGTATAAGCCGTTCAACTTCACCGGCACGACGGGCACTCCCAACTCCTGAGCCAGCACGCCGATACCCGTCTTGAACGGACTCATCTGCATCCGTCCGCGCGGCGCGCGCTCGCCTTCCGGAAAGACGAGCACGCTCTCGCCGCGTTCCACGCACGCGCCCGCGTAGGCGAAGCTGCGGCGAAACCCGCTCCGCTTGGGAAGCGGAAAGACGTAGAAAAACGTTGTCACCAGCGCATACTGCGCGAGCAGGCGCAAGCGTGTGAAGAGACCTGTGCCTTTTGGGGGATAAAGCCAGCCGCGCAAGCGTTCGCCTTCCATCGCAATCGCCAGACGATGGCGCAGGCGTGCGGGCAGAGCCGCGAGTATCAGCGCATGGTCGGCGAGAGTGACGTGGTTGGCGACGAACAGGGCCGGGTCTGCCAATTCGTCAAGGTGGTCGCGCCCCTCGACGCGCATCCGGCTCATGCCTCGCGTGATGGGTAGAACCAACGTGTAGAAGAGAAGCATGCGGAGCCACCTGAGCGGAGCCGTGCGGCTCCACCCGGGGTAAGGATACGGTGCGGCGGCGCGCGCCTCCGCCTCCTCCGGCGTCTCACCGCGCACCAGCTTCTCGACATCACTGACGGTCGTGGCAGCGGTGAAAGCAGCTTCATCAATCTCTATCTGGTAACGATCTTCGAGCGCGCTCAAGAGTTCGACGCGCCCCAGCGAGTCGAGTTTCAAGTCCGTCGTTAAATTCGCCGCAGGGTCGAGGCGCGCAGGTTCGCTGCCGCTCAGGCGGGCGGCTTCCGCAATGATGAAGGAGCGGGACGCGAGTTCGGAGTCGCGTTCGCACGGTTGTTCGGCGCGCGTTTCGCCTTTCGGGTTTTCGCCCTGCGCGTTCATCCGTTCAAAGACCGCCGCCGCGACTTCGCGCTTGAGCACTTTATGTGTGGACGTGCGCGGGAAATCAGGCTCGTCCCAGATGAACCAGCGCCGTATGCGCTGGTGCTCGGCGAGGTCGCGGTTGGCGCGCTCGATGACAGCCTCCGCGTGCGCCCGTTCGCCGTCGCGCAGGATGAGGACGGCGAGCGGCTCAGGCCCCCGCGCCCCATCCCACGCGACGACGCAACTGGTGAACACTTCGGGCTGGCGGTTCAACGCGGCCTCAATGTCTTCCGGGTAAACGTTCAGCCCCGCAGCCGTGACGATCACGTCTTTCTTACGCCCCTTGAAGAAGAGGTTGCCTGCGGCGTCCATCTCGCCTATGTCGCCGGTGCGTAACCATCCGCCGTCGTGCCCTTCAATCTCGCCTCGCCCCGACCAGTAGCCCGGCGAGACGCTCGCGCCGCGCACGATGATTTCGCCCGTTTCGTCGAGCTTCACTTCGTAGCCCGGCATCAACTTGCCGATTGATCCGTGCTTGCGTTTAAACGGGTGGTTAACC
>DASQDV010000014.1:0-1633 GCA_035633995.1 Pyrinomonadaceae bacterium
GTTCAGACAGACGCTCACGGGCGCGAACGTCTTTACCTTCAAGGTCACGACCGCCGCGCCGCGCCTCTTCACCACAGGGCAGGACTTCGCCGTCCTAGACCCTGCGGGCAGACGCGCCTTCACGGTCTATAGCATCAACTACCCGAAGCTCAAGGTCACGCTCTACAAGGTCACGCCCGCCGACTGGGTGCAGTATCGTCGCTATCAGCGCGGACGCATGCGTCTGAGCGAAGCGCAGACGCTGCCGGGGAAACTCGTCTTCGACGAAGTGGTCGAGGTCAAAGCCGCTGCGGACGAACTCGCCGAGACCTCGATTGATCTCTCGCCCGCGCTGACGAACGGGTACGGGCAAGTTTTCGTCAGAGTCGAACCCGCCGGAAACCCGGCAGACAATAACCGGCGGGCGAATCCTAACGCCAACCGGCAGATCTTTGCCGAAGCGTGGTTGCAGGCTACCGAGATCGGGTTGGACGCATTCGCAGACAAACATGAACTCGTCGCGTGGGCTAACTCGCTCACGGATGGGAAGCCTCTGCCCGGCGTGGAGTTGACCGTCTCGCCCGATGGCCTCGCGGGCACGACCGGGGCGGACGGCCTCGCGCGCCTCCCCTTCAAGGCAGCGCCCACGACGCAGGGGCAGCAGGGCGCGTTGCTCGTCGCGCGGCGCGGCGACGACATCGCGATTCTCCCCCAGCAATACTACCCTCCATACTATCCCGAGCAGGAGACCATCAGTTGGCGTCGCCACGATTCGAGGGAGACGCTGCGCTGGTACGTCTTCGACGACCGCAAGCTGTACCGCCCCGGCGAAGAGGTGAACGTCAAAGGCTGGATTCGCAAAGTTAACCTGACCGCGACGGGCGACACCGAAATGTTTACGGCGGCGGCGGGCGAACTCGCCAACTACGTATTGAAAGATGCGCAGGGCAACGAGATCACGAAGGGCAGCGTGAAACTGAACGCCCTCGCCGGGTTCAACTTTAAACTGCAACTCCCCGCGACGATGAATCTCGGCGGCACGAACCTCTCCTTCGAACTCGCGAAGCACGGCGACCACTACATACATCAATTTCAGGTGCAGGAATTTCGCCGCCCCGAATTCGAGATCACCGCGCGCGCTTCGGAAGCCCCGCACTTCGTCGGTTCGTTTGCTACGGCAACCAGCACCGCCTCCTATTTCGCGGGCGGCGGCCTGCCCGACACGGAAGTCAACTGGACTGTTTCGTCGAAGCCGACGAACTACACGCCGCCGGGGCGCAACGATTACACGTTCGGGACGTTTTATGCGTGGTGGCGTAGCGACTCGCATTACGGCGGCTGGAACTCGCAATCCTTCAAAGGGCGCACGGACGCGGAGGGCAAGCATACGCTGCGGATCGATTTTGAAGGGGTAGAACCGGCACGGCCATCGAGCGTCACCGCCGAAGCGCGCGTGCAGGATGTCAACCGCCAGACGTTCGCCGCGACGACGACGCTGCTCGTACACCCGGCAGACGTTTACGTCGGGCTGCGCTCGGCGCGGACGTTCGTGCAGAAGGGCCAGGCCTTCGACATCTCTACAATCGTCACCGACTTGGACGGGCGCGCGCTCGCAAATCGCGATGTGAATCTGCGTCTCGTGCGACTCGAATAC
>DASQDV010000015.1:0-3128 GCA_035633995.1 Pyrinomonadaceae bacterium
CGGGCGTCTCGCCTAAGCCTTCTTCAGACGAAGCGGTGACGGAGAAGGCGTTATCTAAGCCGAGCAGTTTTTCCGCGAACGCAGGGTCGCTCGGGTCGGTCGGCGGCGCGAGCACGTTCGGGATGTGGACGTTGCCGATCAAGGGGCTCGCCTGGTTCGGATAGGTGTCGGGGAAGCTGCCCTGACCGATGCGGCTGTGCTTGAGGTCGCCCGCGACGTGCAGGTAATCAATGTATTCGAGGAGCGACGTGATGTAGAAGAACTGCGAAATTTCGGCTTGATGCTCGGCGGGTTCCGCGCCGGGGCCGAAGTGCTGCGCATCGGTGGTGCGCGCTTCAAAATTGGTCGGGTCGTCTTTGGCGAAGAACCATGTGCCTTTGGCGGCCTGCAAGAACGGGAGTTTGACGGCAAGCACGTTTTCGATGTGCGCGTGCGTGCCCGTCAGCGTACCGTTCTGCCCGGTCACGATGTTGGTCGGATCAAACTTGCGCAGGTTGACGCGGAGTTGGCCGCAGGGCGCGCCGTTCGCGCCGTTCTCGATGATGCCTTCGTCCTGCAATTTTTTGCTGATGCAGGGGTAGGTCGGGAACACGTCGCCCTTCGGCTGAAGTTGATCCTGGTAACGCACGATGTCTTCGCGGTAGAGAATTTCGCCGGTCGCGGCGTCAATCTGATACTTGAACGCGCCGAACGGGTTGCGCGAGAAGACGAGGAACTTGTAGGCGAGACGCGCGCCCGTCGTGGTCGGGAAAATGTTGAGTTGCGGGTGCGGCACGGCCATCGGGCCGAGCTGCGAAGCGAGTTTGTCGAGCGCGGGGTTTAAGACTTCGGCCACGCCCTTGACCCATTGAACTTTGAACTTCGCGAGGTCGGTCTGCGCTTTCAGAACTGCCGCCGCGCCGTCGAGCGACGGGGAGAGCTGCATGTTCAAATCTTTTTGATAGGGGCCGGAGACGGACTTGACGCGGCCTTCGCCGTCCATGATGACGCCGACGCCGCGCCCCTCGACGCGCAAGCCCTGATAGGTCTGTTCGAAATAGAGCAGGTTGCCGCCGAGCGCAGGAGTGTTGCGCTTGAGCCGAAGCGTCGCCATGTCTGTGATGCCGAAAAGTCCGGCGTTGGCTTGGAGGAAGTCGCGCGCGGCGGCTTCCGGTTCAAGCGCGGAGGGCTGCGAGGCGAAGTCCATGATGGTGTCAACCGAGCCGGTCGTCTTGTCCCAGCGCGCGGTGACGTTCGAGTCGCCGAGGTTGGCTTTCAAGTTGTTGAGAGCTTGAAGCTGCGCAGGCGACGGCAAGCGCACGATTGATTTGCCGAGATTGATGTTGAAGTCGGGCACGGGGGTCTTGTTCAAATCCAGCTTATCGGCGGGCGCGGCGGAGGCACTCACGCGCGAGGCCGGGTTGACGAACATCGCGCCGACGAGCGCGACGATTATTGCGAGGGCAAACACTACAACGAAGAATTTGTTAGCCCTAAGGCGAGCTTTGGGGTTAGCGTGTGCGGTCGGTGAACTCATCGTTTATCTCCTGTAAATTTGTATGGCTATCGCCTGAGATTTGAAAATCCCTAAAAATTGCTGGTCGTCAGGTTGTGCGAAGGATGTGCTTGAGTTGCCCGCGACGGCCGCGCACTTTCGCGTGCGGCCGTCGCGGGTCGAGCGGGGTTAGTTGCCTGCCGCGAAACGCGCGGCGAACGTGTTGACTTTCGCGGCGAGCGCGGCGCGCGTCAGCCCGTTTGCGGGTTCGACGCGCGGGCCGGGCAGCGCGACGAACTGGCCGGGCGCGATCTGTTTGATCTCAGCCGGATAGACTTCGAGGAAGCCGCGCTCTATCGCGTATTGCACGTAGCCGCGAAGCGCGGGCGGAATCTGCGCGTTGTCCGTGAGCGTGACGCCGCCCGAAGTGACGTTCGTTCCGGCCTTCGCTCGCGCTTCCGTATCGAGGCCGAGCGCGCGTATGAAGGCGACGGCTAAATCGAGCCGGCTGATCTGGCCGTTCGGGTTGAAGGTCGTGCCGCTTGCGGACATCAGACCTGCGGGCGCGAAGTTCCAGTCGCGCAGCGTCGAACCGCCGACGGTCAGAGACTCTGCGAGCGCGGCGAGGTCGCCCGTCACGTCTGTGAATCTGGGTGCGCCGCTCGCCGCCTGTCGCACGGGCGTGTTCAGGCTGAGCGTGCGTGCGAAGTCTTCGCGTGTGACCGTGTATTCCGGATGAAAGAAGCCGTCGGCGAGCGTGTCCATGCGGCGGCTCTTGAGCAGCATCTCGAACAGGTCTCGCTGCGCGTGGTCTTGAATGTCCGCGACGGGCGCGAGCGTGTACAACTTCTGCAAGATGATGCCTTCGACGGGGCCGGGTGCAGCCGCGCCCGAAGTCGGCAGGCTCACGCCGGGCAAGGCTGTGAGGCCGCGCGCGCCGCGCACTTCCAACACCCACTCGCCGGGCAGCGGATTCTGCACGATGATACCGCGACTGCTCGCCCCAATCGCCGGATACTGGACGCCGCTCGAATAGGTCGTGCCGTCGGGCGAGGTCAGAGTCAAGCCGACGAGATTGCCGTCGCCCGTCTCCGCCGCCGTGTCAACGCGCGCCCACACGTCGAGCACGCTCATACCCGGTTGCACGTTGAACTTTCTGGCGTTCGGCGAAGACGCGCCGGGCGTGGCCGCCGGGTTGAAGTTGATGCTGAACGGCAAGGCCGACGGGATGCTGATGGTGTACTCGGCGTTGAACGTCGAGTTGAAGAGTTTGTAGTTGCGCGCGCGGTTGAAGACTTTATCGACGGCGGCATAGGCGTTGATGTAGCCCGCGCCGACTTCGTGATCCGCATAGCCGGGCATGCGCGTCGCCGTCTCCGTGATGATCTGTTTGATCTCGTCGGGTTGGAGCGACGGGTCTGCGTCGAGCATCAGGGCGACGACTCCGGCAACGTAGGGCGTCGCCATCGAAGTGCCGCTGATCTGCGTGTAGAAGGGAATCTCGCCGGGGGCGAGTTCGGCGTCGGCGTCGAGGCCGTTGGCCGTGATGTTCGAGGTCGAGCGCGTCGAGACATAAGCGGCGGAGAACTTCGCGGCGTTCGATTCAAACTCGCGCCCCGTGCCGGGCGCGGTGATGGTCGGCGCGTCGAAGTCG
>DASQDV010000016.1:0-3080 GCA_035633995.1 Pyrinomonadaceae bacterium
GCGATGCCGTAGCGCGTGATGGGGAGGTAGGAGCGATCCGCGCCGACGAGCGTGATGTCGGTGCCGTGCAGCGTCGTGACGACGGGCAGGCGTCGCTGCGGCTTTAAAGATTCGCGCGCGAGGATGGCGCTGATCGAGTGCGGGATGGCGTAGTGGACATGCAGCAGATCGAGATTCTCATTCTCCGCGACGGTCGCCATCTTCGTCGCCAGCGCGAGCGTGTATGGCTGGTGCTCGAAGAGAGGGTAAGACATCATCTCGACTTCGTGAAAGCGCACGCGCTCGTTCAGTTCGGTGAGACGCGTCGGGAGCGCCGACGCGATGAAGTGGACGGTGTGGCCGCGCCGCGCCAGTTCCTTGCCGAGTTCGGAGCCGACGATGCCGCTCCCGCCGTAAGTCGGATAGACTGTGATGCCGATGTTCATAAAATAAAAGATGCCAGATGCCGGATGTCAGATGTTAGTGAATAGCTTGCTAACATCTGACATCTAGCACCCGGCATCTGAAAATTGCAAGAGGCAGAAAGCCCTCGCTACTCTCTGCCTCTCGTCTCAACTTGTCTCACCAGTAAAGGGGGACAAGCGAGGAACTTAAATATAGACCCTCCCGGCTTTTTTGACAATGCTTATGTAAATAAATTTTCGCGCACTTAATCCTGTCCTCGGGCGCGTGACAACAAAGTCTAACACTTGGGCGATTTTTGCCCGTTTTTAGTGAATATTTACGCAGCTTTCGCGGGTTCTGCCTGCGCCTCGAATCGAAGTATAATGCGACGTGCGATTAATATTTCGACGCGATTTTTTTAGTGGCCGCGCCGAGCGTGCGCATCGCATCTAAACAACGTTTGAATGAAGCAATTTTATCTGGAGAAACGCAATGCCTAAGATTGATAGTATCGAAGAGACGCCGAACCCGAACGCCGTCAAATTCATCACCAAAGAACCTGTGACGACGGGCGCGGCGCGCTCCTTCCTCAGCGCGTCGCTGTCGAAGGACGACGCGCTCGCGAAATCTTTGTTCGAAGTGGGCGGCGTCGTCTCCGTCTTCTACATGGATCGCATGATCACGGTCGAGAAGGAAGAGACGGAAGATTGGGACGACCTCTTGCCGCGACTCGCCGTGCCCATCCGCGCGGCGGAGGCGGCGCAGGGCGGCGCGGTCGCGGCGGCAGCAGGAGCAGGCGCACTCGGCGGCGCGCTCGGCGCGATGTTGAGCGACGACCCGCGACTTTTGCGCATCAACGAAATACTCGACGAGAAGATACGCCCCGCGCTCGCGGGCGACGGCGGCTGGCTGGAGATCGTCGGCCTCAAAGAGAACACGCTCACGATCAAGTATCAGGGCGCGTGCGGCAGTTGCCCGAGTTCCATCTCCGGCACGCTGATGGCAATCGAAAACATGGTGCAGCAGGAAGTTGACCCTGCGCTCGAAGTCGTCGCCGTTTAACACGCAGGCACATTAGAGAAATTCGTCGGGGCAGTGAACCATGTTAACTGCCCCTATGAATTTCTCGCTTCGCTTGTCGTCTACGCACCTGCAAAGTTTAAACTTGCCCGTTGCGTCCTTCGATGTATCGGTCGACGGTCTCGGCCAGCCGCTCCACACGCCCCGTCAATCGATCAACGTTCCCGGTCAATCGATCCAAACGCCCGTTTATTCGCTCAACATTTACGTTCAGTCCATCCACACGCGCCGTCAACCGCGTGATCGCCTCGTCGGTGCGAATTTGCGCATACGCTAAAGCAGCGACGCGCTCATCAACGGGGAGTAGTGCGCGGCGGCGGATCAACTTTTTACATTCTTAACATCATTTTTCCGAACCGGGGCATGGGTTGCGCGTATAATTGGCGTAGCAGATTCATCAGAGGGCGCGCACCGCGTCAAGTAAGTCAGGAGAAAAACCGATGAGTTCTCGTTTCCGCCTTCAAGGCGCGACGGCAGTTTGCCTGCTGTCGCTGCTCCAAACGCCCGCGCCCGCACGCGCACAAACCGCTGCCGCCGCACAGCCGAAGAAGCCCGCCGCCGCAACCGCGAAGAAAGCGAGCGCGACGGGCGCGGTTGATCCGATGGCCGCCGAGCGACGCGCCAACGCGATCACGCTCATCAACACGCTGGCGGACGAGTCGCGCGGCTTCCGCGATCAGACGTTGCGTGCGCGTGTGCAGGTGCAGGCGGCGGACGCGCTCTGGGAGACGGACAAGGAACGCGCGCGCTCACTGTTTCGACGCGCGTGGGACTCTGCGGAAGTGGCCGACGCGGAGAACACACGGCAACGCGACCAGCAGAACCGCGACGGCGGGCGGCAACTCGCGCGCGGTCTCAACCTCCCGAACATGCGCGGCGAGGTCTTGCGCCTCGCCGCCAAACGCGACCGCGCGCTCGGCGAAGAATTTCTCGTCAAGATGGAGGAGGCGCGCAAACGCGAGGCGGGCGACCTGACGAACGCCTCCGCCAACGTCCCGACGGGCGCGCCTGCGGGAGCGAACGCTACAGCGGCGACGCCGCAACCTGCGCCGACCAGACGCGACCCCGATGCCGTTCAACCCGAAGTGGCGCGGCGTCTGCGCCTCGCCATGCAGTTTCTCGAAGACAGCGACATCGAGCGCGCGTTGTCGTTTGCCGATCCGGTGCTGAACAGCGTCAACCCCGGCTCGGTCGAGTTTCTCGTCCTGCTGCGCGAGAAGAGTGCGACGGAGGCCGACCGCCGTTACACGATGCTGCTCGGAGCAACGGCGGCTGACCCCAACTCCGACGCGAGCGACATCCTCCTGCTTTCGTCCTACGTGCTCACGCCGCACCTCTACATGACCATCGGCGAAGGCGGGCAGGGCGTCTCTTCGAGCCAGCGGCGCAGGGAGATCACAACGCCCGAACTGCCCGCCGCGATGCGCGTCGCCTTCGCACGCGCCGCCGCGCAGGTGCTTTTGCGCCCGCTCCCGCCCGAGGATCAGGATCGCACGGCGACGGGTCGCGTCGGCACGTTCTTCGTCATCTCGCGCCTCATGCCGTTCTTCGAGCAGGTCATCCCCGACGGCGTCCCCGCCTTGCGCGCGCGCCTCGCCGCGCTCAACCCAGACATC
>DASQDV010000017.1:0-22039 GCA_035633995.1 Pyrinomonadaceae bacterium
CATGCGTTCGGCGACGCGCGCGGCCATGTCGAGATTCGTCTCCGGCAGGATGACGACGAACTCGTCGCCGCCGTAGCGCGCCACCACGTCCGTGTCGCGCACGCCCGTCAGGATCACGGTTGCCATCTCCATCAGGACGTGCGAGCCGACGAGATGGCCGTAGCGGTCGTTGACCTCTTTGAAATCGTCGAGGTCGAAGAAGAGTGCGGTGACGGTCGAACCATACCGGCGCGCGCGTTTGACTTCGGCGATCAGGTATTGCCGCAGGAATCGTGCGTTATGAAGTTTGGTAAGGTCGTCGGTCTGCGAAAGTTTTTCGGCTTCGGCGATGCGGACGGAGTTGGCGAGCGCAGCCGAGAGCGGCAGCGCGAGCGCCGAGAGCAATTCCGCCTCGTTCGACGCGAAGCCACGCGCCGCAGCGCCCTCGCGCACCGCTTCGAGCACACCGAAGACGCGCCCGCCGCCGACGAGCGGGACGGCGACGACGCGCCGCGCGCCTTCCGTCTCGCTGACGGTTTCGCTCGTCGTAAAAGCGTCGCGCGCGGCCTGCGATTCCGTACCGGTCAAAAGCATCAGCGAATCGCTGTGGAGCGCGCGCCGCCAGTCGCCATCGGGCAGAGCGCGTTCGCTCTCGGTCAACCCGCGCACGGCGAGCGGCTCGAATCGCGCTTCCTGTTGGCCGCGCTCCAACTCCGCCAGGTAGATCGTCCAGCGGTCAGCGCCCACGAGCGGGGCGAGTCCGGCGAGCGCCGTCTGCGCCGCGCTCTTTTGATCGCTGACGAAGTGGAGCGAGGCGACCGCCTCGAACGCCGCGCGCAGGCGCGCCACGCTCAGGTTGTCGGGCAGTAACATGCTCGCGGGCGTTGTCGCCGCCGTGTCTAAAACTTCGGAGTGGTTGATTGATTCGGGCAGGCTCTTGCCGCTTTCTTCGAGGTCGCGCAGGAGCGCGGGCAGTTGCGCCGGGTCGTCCGCGACGGCGTGGAAGCCTAAGCGCAGCAGCGCGTGCGTGTCGAGCCGGTAGAGTTCGGGATGTTCCTCTCCCGCTTCAAAGCGGCGGCAGGCGACGACCGAAGCTTCCGGCCAGAGGGCGGCGGCCTCCGTGATCGCCGCGTGCATCCCGGCTACGTTTGCGCCCTCCGACACCTCGCAGATCACCGCGAGCGGCGACACCTCGACCCCACCCTCGCCCGCCGTGCGCGCCGCAGGAGAGCCGACCGCCGCCAACTCCGTCGCACACACGCCCGCCTCGCGCAACGCCTCCAACAGCGCCCGCGCCGGTTGCCCGTGCTCAACTTTTAAAAGGATGACGTGCATAAAAACCGTGAACCGTAAATCGTAAATCGTAAATAGAAGGACGCGAGGTTTAATCTATTCACGATTTACGATTCACGATCTACTTTCTTCCTATCTCTGCCCCGCATCGGGGGTGAAGGCAAAGCGCATGTCTTTGCGCGTGCCCTGCGAGTCTTCGGCCTCGAAGATGATTTCGCGTGCGGCTCTCGGCACGGAGATTTGGAGTTGGAACGAGCCGTCGGCGGCGGCCAGCGTTTCGCGTCCGTTGATGCGGATGGTGTTGCCGGGTTGCGTGCTCCCGCGCGCCACGTAGATGCTGCCGCCGATAAATTCGAACGCGACCTGCGAGACCGAGATGTGATCTGCGGTGCCTTGCCCTGCGGCGACGATGGTGAACTTCTGCGGCTCCGTCCATTCGCTGATCTGGCCGGAGGCGGCGACGGCGCGCACGCGCCAGAAATAAATCCCCGCGCGTAGATCGCTGACGCTGAACTGCGTCGCCTCAAGCTGATCGCGCTCGGTGACTTTTCCGGCCTGGACGAAGAACGGAGACGTGGCGACTTCGACGCGGTAGTGTCGCGGCGCGCCCGTCTGTGGCCGCACCCAACGCAGCGCCACGCTGGTTGCGCCTTTATCGGTAGCGGAGATTTTTTCGAGATCGCGCGGGGAGACGAGCAGCGGCATCGCCAGCAAACTTTCGCGGCTCTTGATGTTGCCCTGCTGGTTGAACGCGATGTACTCGTTGCCCTGCACGGTTGTCTTGACGCCGCCGCGCGTCACGGTTTCGAGTTGGCCGGAACTGACGCGGATGCCTTCCGTGTTGTCTTCGCGCACGTCGAAACTCGCGCCGGTCTGCCCGGCGAGGTTGTTCTTCGTCAACGGCGTCTCGACGATGTTCGAGCCGCCTTCGGGTTGCTGCTCGGTGCGCACGTTGACCTGGCCGCGCGCGACGGCGACACGGACGTTTGTGCGCTGGCCGCCCTCGAAACTCGCGTTGTCGCGGATGGTGACGACGCTGTTCGGGCGGACGATCAGGTTCGAGCCGTCGGCGAGTTGGATGCGCGCGCGCCCGTCGGCCTGCGTCTGCACGATGTCGCCGGGGTAGAGTTGCGTGTCGCTGCGCGCGAGTAAGGATTCGCGCGTCTGCGCGCGCACGACGCGCACGTCGCCGTCAAAGGAGATGAAGCGCGCTCCGGCGGGCGCGTGAATCTCGGTCGCGCCGCTTTTGAACGGGTTGCCGTAGAGCCACGTGTAGATGCCGACGCCCGACGCGGTGACGGCGACGAAGGCGAGCGCGACGAGCAGGTAGATCACTCGCTTCGAGACGATCCACCATTCGAGATCGAAGCGGCTGGACTTTGTGGTCATAGCTAGCGGACGCCGAACGACGGCGCGACGGGCGAGGAGATGTGTTGACTTACGCTGAATTTGTTAGAGCAGGTGTTTGCGGCCGGCTCGTTGCAAGTCTTCTGGTGAGGGGTGCTTCGGGGCGGGCGGAATCTGAAATTCGGCCTCACAAGCAACTTAACACACGCCCGCGCGCCGCATCAAGCACGATTTCTCGCGCGGCGCGGCGGGCGGGGAATTAACGTTTTTTGGCGGTAATTTCTACTACGGCTGCCGCGTGTTCAGGCTTGCGGCTCGTCGGCTCCGAGTCGTCCCTGATCGTCGTCGAAGGGCGAATCGAAGCCGGGCGGCAGTTGGACTTCGACGTTCGTTTCGGCCTGCTGCGGCCAGATGAGCGAGGCGGCCACCGAACTGAGCAGCACGAGCGCCACGACGCCCAGAGAGATGCCGATGATCGATTCCTTGTCGAGCCAGTGATGCACGAAACCCTCGCCGAGCATCTTCACGCCGACGAAGGTGAGGACGATGGCTAAGCCGATCTTCAAATAGTGGAATTTTTCCACCACGCCCGCCAGCAAAAAGTAGAGCGAGCGCAGGCCGAGGATGGCGAAGACGTTCGAGGTATAGACGATGAAGGTGTTGGTCGTGATGCCGAAGATGGCGGGGATCGAATCAACCGCGAAGACGAGGTCTGTCACCTCGACGATGACGAGGACGAGCAGGAGCAGCGTCCCCATACGTTTGCCGTTGACCTCGGTGAAGAAGTTTTCGCCTTCGTACTTGCGCGAGATGGGTATGAAGCGCGTCACGAAACGGACAATCGGGTTGTCTTCCGGTTTAACGTCGGTCTCTTTTTGCGTCATCATCTTGATGCCGGTGTAGATGAGGAACGCGCCGAAGATGTAGATGATCCAGTGGAAGCGCTGGATCAAGGCCGCGCCGATGCCGATCATCGTGATGCGCATGATGAGCGCGCCGAGCACGCCCCAGAACAGAACGCGGTGCTGGTACTTCGCCGGAACTTTGAAGTAGGAGAAGATGAGCAGGAAGACGAACAGGTTATCCACCGAGAGCGACAACTCGATCAGGTAACCGGCCAGAAACTCTTTGCCCGTGAGCGACCCCAGTTTCCAGAAGACGCCCGCCGCGAAGATCAGCGCGAGCGTCACCCAGACGGCGCTCCACGTAGCCGCCTCGCGGTAAGAAGGGACGTGGGCTTTGCGGTTGAGCACGCCCAAATCCAAAGCCAGCATGAAGAGGATGAAGATCGCAAACCCAACCCATGCCCAAATTGAATATTCCATGTGCGTAAACATATAGCACCCGTTGTGCGGAGCGCAAGATGCCAGATGTCAGATGCCGGATGTTAGACAAGATGCCGGATGTCAGAGGCTGGATGTGAGATTCGAGCTTTTTACCGGCATCCGGCATCCGGCATCTGAGTGCTGCCTTGTGCGGTTGCGACGCCGCGCCGCTCTCCGTTACAATCGGCGATTCATGGGATAGGGCGTGAGTCGGCTATCGGAGTTGGTCGCGCACGAAGTCCGCTTGAAATTTCGGAGACGCGAACTCCGAAATTCCCTCTCGCTACTATAAACACATTAAAAACCGTCGTTGATTTTCGGGAAGGATCGAAGATGCTGAAACAGTTTAGCCGCATGGAGCGGACGCGCAATTGGTTGATCATTACTTTCGCCCTCTTGATGGCTATCAGCCTCATGCTGTTCTACGCGCCGGGGCGCAGTCAGGTGAACGCCAACCCGGCGACGAACACGGAAGTTCTGGCAGAGGTGAACCGTGACGAGATCACGGTCGCAGACCTCTACCGGCAGAAGCAGGCTTACCAGCAGCGTTTCGGCGGCCAGATCAGCCTCGCGCAACTCGGCCTGAACGACAAGTCCATGCTCGACGGGCTGGTGCGCAACAAGATCATCGCGCAGGAGGCTATGCGTCTCGGACTCGGCGCGTCTGACGTGGAAGTGAACAATGCCGTCCACAAGCAATTTGTAGACGAGAGCGGCAAGTTCATCGGCGTGGCCAAATACAGGGATCGCGTCGCGCGGCTCTACGGCAGCGACGAGCGGTTCGAGCAGGAACTCCGCGAGTCCATCGCGGCGGACAAACTGCGCGCCTTCGTCACGGCGGGCGTCTCCGTCTCGGAAGACGAAGTGCGCGACGACTACAAGCGCAAGAACAGTTCGTTCGACGTGACTTACATCCCGGTCGTCGCCGACAAACTCGCCGCCAACATTCAACCCTCCGACGAGGAACTGCAAAAGTATTTCGAGGAGAACAAGACCAACTTCCGTTATCTCGAACCGCAGAAAAAGATTCGCTACCTGTTCATCAACCAGACGAAGGTTGGCGAAAAGCTGGACATCCCCGAAGCTGATCTGCGCGCCGCCTACGATCAGTTGAAACCGGAGAACAAGCAGGCGGGCGTCCGCGTGCAGCAGATCGTCTTGAAGGTCGCGCGCAAAGACCTCGACCAGCAGGTTTTGACGAAGGCCACGCAGATCGTGCAGGACATGCGCGGCCCCGATGCGACGGTGGCGAACGTCTCGGAAGAGAAGTTCGCCGAAGTGGCGAAAGGGCAGTCGGAAGACCCGGCGACGGCGGCGAAGGGCGGGTGGCTCGCTGCGCCCGTGCGCCGCGACCCGAACCGCAAAAACGACATCCTGCAAGCCACGCTCGACATGAAAGAGGGGCAGGTGGCCGACCCGGTCTTCACCGCCGGCGCTTACTACATCTTCCGTCGCGGCCAGTCCGTGCCGAAAAGTTTCGAGGAGGCCAAGCGCGAACTGCTCGTCTCGCAGCGCAACACGCGCGCCTACAAGACCGCCGCCGATCTGGCCGCGCGCGCCACCGCGCGTCTGAAAGAGACGAAAGATTTCCAGCGGGTGGCGCAGGAGTTGGCCGCCGAGGCGAACATGAGCGCGGGCGAGATGGTGAAGGAGACGGGCTTCGTCAAGCCGGGCGACGACGTGCCGGACATCGGCAGTTCTCCGCAGTTTGAAGACGCCATCAAGCCTTTGGAGAACGCCAACGACGTGGGCGACCGCGTCAGCATCAAGAACGGTTTCGCCGTCCCGATGCTCGTTGAGCGGCGCGAGCCGCGCATCCCGGACTTCGCGGAAGTGAAGGACGAAGTGATAAAGCGTGCCAAGCAGGCGCGCGCGCAATCGCAACTCGAACAGACGGCGCGCGAACTGGCAAACAACAACGGCAGCGTCGCAGACCTCAAAGCCGCCGCCGAAAAGTTGGGACTCGAAGTGAAGACCGCCGAAGCTTACAAACTCGGTTCGCCGCTCGAAGGAGCGGGGACGAGCGCGGCGGCTGACGATGCCATCTACAACTTGAAGGAGGGCGAAATCTCGAAGTCGCCCGTCAAACTCGGCGACTCGTGGGTTGTCGTCGCCGCGACGAAACGCACAGACGCAGACCTCGCAGAGTTTGCCAAGCAGCGCGATCAATTGACGCAGACCCTGCTCACCTCGCGCCGCAACGATGTCTTCGAGGACTACATCAGTTCGATGCGCGCGCGGCTCGACCGCGAAGGCAAAGTCAAAGTTTACGAAGACGTGCTGGCGCGCAACGCCGACACGGAAGAGTCCGCCGCGCCCTTCAGCGGCTCGATTCCGGTCGGGCAGTAGCGGCAGCCGCACGAAGAGACGGTAGTAAATAGTCTCTTACGCCGGGCAAACATAGTTTCAAAACGTTAGAAGCCCCGAAGGGTCTGCACATTCGAGCACCAAATGTGCAGACCCTTCGGGGCTTCGTCCATTAATCTGCGGCTTGAACCCCGCGCTCGCGCACGAGACTGGTTTCAGCCGCCCGCTTCGCACGGGCTTCAATCAATCGCCGTCAAACAACTCTTTCGCGGCTCATTCAGAACGCATCAATCAACGCCGCCACGTCAACCTGCGCGAGTTCGAGCGTGATGAGCACATCGTTGCCCTCGGCGCCCACTTTTGTGTTCTCCACCAGGCTGCGCAGAGGCCGCGCTTTCTCGGCGGACATCTGGCCGAGCGCGAAGGGCGCGAGTTGCTTCAAGCCCGCAATCGTCGAACTCAGAGTTTTCGCCGCGCCCGCGTCCTCCGTGCGCAAGGCCGTCAGCATGTTGAACCCGTTGGCCGTCGTGCCGAGCGTGCTGTAGAACTGTCGCACGGAGGCGATGCTCCGCGAGAGGCTGCCGATGTCCAGATTCTGCGTCAGCGATGCAGGGATGTTGCCGCCCGCGCCGAGAATGGCGTTTGCGTCGCGCGTGGCGAGCGCCGTGACTTCGGGCGAGACGCGCGCGCCGCGACCCGCACTCGCATCAATCGCCGCGCGCACCCGTTCGAGTTTGCCGACGGCGACCATGTTTGCGTCAATCGTCGCGACGGCCAAATCGGTCACGCGCAGGTTGAGCAGGCCGAGCAGTTTTACCTGCGTGTCCATCTGGAAGATGCGGATGGTCTTGCCCGCGTATCGCTCCTCGCGCATGCGGCTGTCGGGCGCGCCGAGCGCGGCAGCCCGGAAAGTGCCGCGCGCGACGGCGACCGTCTCCACGAGCGTCTTGCCCGTCGCCGTCTGCTTGTAGCTGACGCCGACGGCGATGCGATCCAGCAGGCGCGCGTCGAGTCCGGTGCTCGCCTTGAATTTATCGATCTCGGCGTTGATGCGCGCAAGCTCCGCCGCGTTGTTGTTGTAGGCGCGCGGCAACGCGTCTTTCAACAGACGCCGCACGTCAACCAGCATCACCGCGTCCGATGCCGGAAGCGACGCGAGCACGCTCGCCGTCGTCGCCTGCGCGCCGGAAGCGTTTGCGCCCGCCGCGCTGCCGCGCCGCGCCGTCTGCACCCCGAAAGTGTTCGCCGCCGACGCGAGCGCGACGACGCACGCCAAAGTCAAAACGAAAAAATATCTCTTCATAAAAGCAACACGCCTTTCCGTCCCTGCTGAAAATTGACGACGCACGCTTCCGGCTCGTCGTCCGAAAAAAATAATTTGCGGAGAGAATTGACTCCCACTCCGATGCCCCGCACGCCCCCGCGAGTTGGCCTGCAATCGAAACCGCACGACACTTAAGGACGGCGCGTGTGATAAGACGCCGATGCCGGAAAAACGTTACAAGATAAACGCAAGCCGGAACAATTTGCCGAGACGACCCGGCGGCAGGAAGCCTTTCAGCCTCACGCTCGCCGGGAAAATTCCTGAAACGTCAGGATCGTATTGACAGCTTCTCCGGCAAATACTTTCATCAAGCAGCATAAGCCGTTGACGACCAACTCTCAAAACGCGAAACCGGCGGCGCGGATTTGATACCATACGGCGACGGCGTCGCAGGCAGCACGCGACGCCGGAAGATGCGCGCTTGCGGCTGCGTGCAGGTTCTAAATTTAAGGAGAGCAACTTTTATGTGGGTCACACGCAAATTCAACAGCTTTCTAATTCTCTTGAGTTTATTTGTCGTCAGCACGGGGGCGACCGCGTTTACCGGCGGCGCGTCCGTCGCCACGGGTTCGACCGCGCCGCAATCCGACGACGCGCAGATGATTCAACCGTCCGACATCTTTCAGAATTTCCCGGAGCTGAAATGGGGGATGAGTTTTAAGGACGCGAGGAAGGCCATCGAAAAAACCGGCGTCAGTCCCGTCGGGTTCAAAAATTACGAGACCGAGTTGGCGTGGGACGCCGAGTTCAACAACATGCGCGGGCGCGGCGGGGTTCATTTCAGAGAGGGCGCGGGGCTGAGCGAGATCGTGGTCGGGGTTTATGCCTTCGAGAAGCAGAAGGAGGTGTTTGAGGCGTGGCAAAAGAAGATCGTCGAGCGGCACGGTGCGGCGAACGAAAGCAGCGACACGGAGGTCTCCGTCTCGAAGGTGTGGAGATTGAAGAACAAATTCGTCATCGAACTGAGGTCTTTGAAGGATGTCAACAGCCCGGTCGTTGACGTGCATTGGGTGAAGGAATGAGCGGAGGCGTCGCCGCCATGCGAGGCGCTTGACAACAACGGCGCGCCGACGCCGCCTGCGCGTGCGAATTACTAATGAGCCGAAGATGAGTATAATAGCCACGCACCTAATAAAATTTTCGAAGGAGAGACATATCCGAATGATTCGACCGTCAATCGTCCGCACTGTTACCTTGCTTGCCGCACTATCTCTCGCGTTGCTGATTTCGTCGGCCTGTACTACCGGCGGCGAGCACGCGAACTCGAACAACACCGCTGCCGCCTCAAATAACTCTAACGTCGCCGTCGTCACGAACACTCCGAACGCGAATGCGAACGCCAATCAAACGGGCGGCAACAACGCCGCGAAGGCCAAGCTGAACGTGAACACGGCATCGGGCAGCGAACTGCTCGCCGCCATTCCGGGCCTGGGCAACAAGATGGTGCACGAGTTTGAAGAATATCGCCCGTACAACAGCATTCAGCAGTTCCGGCGCGAGATCGGCAAATACGTCAGCGCGGAGCAGGTCGCCGAGTATGAAAAACACATCTACGTGCCCATCAAGCCGAACGACGCGGACGCGGCGACGCTCCAACAAATTCCCGGCCTCGACGCCAGCGAAGCGCAAGCGTTGATCGCCGCGCGCCCCTACGCTTCGAACGATGCTTTTCTCGCCAGGCTCGCCGCGAACGTGTCGGAAGCGGAACTGTCCGTCGCACGCGCCTACCTGAGCAACCAATGATAGACGCACTCGTCCTGTTGCGCCTGCGGCGGTTTCTCCTCTCTATTTCTGCGCTGCTTTTCGTCGGGACGCTTGTAGAGTTGTGGCTCACGAACCACATGGAGACCGCCGTGCAGATGATCCCGTTCGCGCTGTGCGCGCTTGGGCTGGCCTGTGTCGTCGCCGTGCTGCTGCGCCCGGGGCGCGACGCGCTGCTCGTGCTGCGCGCGTGCATGGGATTGGTTGTGCTCGGCAGTCTCTTCGGAATCTACGAGCACGTCGAGGGTAATCTCGGTTTCCAGCGGGAGCTTTACCCGAACGCGTCCACCGGCAAAGTTGTCTGGGGCGCTCTCTCCGGCGCAAGCCCGCTGCTCGCGCCCGGCATCCTCGCGCTGGCGGCCACGCTCGCGCTGGCGGCCACTTACTACCACCCGGCTCTGGCGAAGACGCGCAAGGAAGCGTAAAGCAAATGATGAAGCAGGAACGCGGAACAATGAACGGAAGATGAGCAGGCGAGCAAGTTGCTGTCTTCAGTTCATCGTTGCTGCGTTCCCGCTTCAACGTTTACCTCTAGCGGCGCGCGTTTCGCATTTCGGCAAAATTATAGTCAAATAAGAGAAACCGGAAAACGAATCGAACAAGGAAAGGGACTACTTCATGCTGCCAACACGCGGATATGCAACCACCGGGCCGAAGGCTCATCTCGAACCGTTCAACTTCGAGCGACGCCAACTCGAAGCGCGCGACGTGCTGATAGAAATACTCTATTGCGGCGTCTGCCACTCCGACATTCATCAGGCGCGCGACGAATGGGACAACTCGATCTTTCCGATGGTTCCCGGCCACGAAATCGTCGGGCGCGTCTCAGCCGTCGGCGCAGAGGTCACGCAATTCAAAGAAGGCGATCTGGCGGGCGTCGGCTGCTTCGTAGACTCTTGCCGCGTGTGCCGCAACTGCAAGGAAGGCGAGGAGCAATACTGCGAAAATCATCTCGTCGCCACCTACAACGGGACGGAGAGGGACGAGCAGACCCCGACCTACGGCGGTTATTCGTCGCAGATCGTGGTGGACGAAGCGTACACGCTCAAGGTTCCGGCGAACCTGCCGCTGGAGAACGTTGCGCCGCTGCTGTGCGCAGGGATCACGACGTACTCGCCGCTCAGACGCTTCAAGGTCAGCGCGGGGCAGCGCGTCGGCGTCGTCGGCCTCGGCGGGCTCGGCCACATGGCCGTCAAACTCGCCGCCTCGATGGGCGCGGAGGTCACCGTCTTCAGCACGTCTCCGTCGAAGGAAGAGGACGCGCGTTCGCTCGGCGCGCAGAAGTTCGTCGTCACAAAAGACCCGCTCGCGCTCGAACCGCTCGCGGGCAAGTTCGACTTCATCATCGACACCGTCTCCGCCCCGCACGATCTCAACATGTATCTCAACCTGCTTGGGCGCGAATCGGTGATGGTGCTCGTCGGCGCGCCGGAGAAGCCCGCCGAAGTCGCGTCGTTCTCGCTCATCTCGAACGGGCGCACGCTCGCCGGTTCGATGATCGGCGGCATTCGCCAGACGCAGGAGATGCTCGACTACTGCGCGGAGAAGGGCATCACTTCGGATGTCGAGGTGATTCCTATCCAGCAGATCAACGAAGCATACGAGCGCACCATCAAGGGCGACGTGCGCTATCGCTTCGTCATAGATATGAAATCGTTGTGAGGCGCGACGCGCCGCCGCGCGCGCTACCCGGAAGCGAGCATGGCGGCGGTTAACCGCTAACGCATGAGCCGGAATCTGGAAGAAGTCTTCGCCGCTTTGGCCGAGTCGCCGTTTCGCAGGCGATTTCAGTTGCGCGGTAAGGAACTGGAATACCTGCGCCGCAAAGGTCTGCCGGTAGTCCTGGAGCATGCCGCCGATTTCATAGAGAAGCGTTTAGCGCCCGCCGACCCGCCCAACGACGGGCGGCAGACGCCGATGCGTCATCATCCGGTCTTCATCGCGCAGCACGCGACGGCCACCTGTTGTCGCGGTTGTCTACAGAAGTGGCACGGTGTTTCCAAAGGCCGCGCGCTCGAAGCGACGGAGAAGCAGTACGTCCTTGAAGTCATCGAAGCGTGGCTCGCGCGGCAGGAGAAGAGTTGAATGCAGGAGTTACTTGAAACGTTTCCGGTCGTCATCGAAATACCCGTCGCGTGGGGCGAAATGGATTCGCTCCGGCACGTCAACAACATCGTCTACTTCCGCTACTTCGAGAGCGCACGCATGGCCTACTTCGCACGCCTCGACTACTGGACTTACATGAACGAGACGGGCATCGGGCCTATCCTCGCCTCGACCGGCTGCAAGTTTCGCGCGCCGCTCACCTACCCGGACACCGTCTCGGTCGGCACGAAGACTTCGCAACTCGAAGACGACCGCTTCGTGATGAAGTACACGGCGGTCAGCCACTCGCTGGGCAAGGTCGCCGCCGAGGGCGAGGGCTTGATAGTCTCTTACGACTACCGCGCGCTCAGGAAGACGGCGCTCCCCGAAGAGATCAAAGCGCGCATACGGAGTCTGGAAAACAATTCCCGAAAGTGAACACGAGATGGACACGAAAGAGAACAGGAGAATCACGCTCGCCAGTCGCCCCGTCGGGATGCCGACGCTCGCCAACTTCAAGCTCGAAGACGCGGAAATGCCGCGCCCCGCAGATGGAGAAGTGCTCATTCGCACGCTCTACCTCTCGGTTGACCCCTACATGCGCGGGCGCATGAACGAGGGCAAGTCTTACGTCGCGCCGTTCGAAGTGGGCGCGGTGATTGCGGGGGGCGTCGTCGGCGAAGTCGTCGAATCACGCTCCGGCGCTTTTCAGACGGGCGACATCGTCGCGGGGATGCTCGGCTGGCAGTTGTACTCCGTCGCGCGGGGCGACGGGGCATCAGCCGAGTCGCTCAGAAAAGTTGACCCGGCGCGCGCGCCCGTGACCACCGCGCTCGGCATGTTGGGGAGGCCCGGTTTGACCGCCTACTTCGGCCTGCTCGACATCGGCCAGCCCAAGGCGGGCGACACGGTCGTCGTCTCCGGCGCGGCGGGCGCGGTCGGCACGCTCGTCTGCCAGCTTGCGAAGATCAATGGCTGCCGCGTCGTGGGGCTGGCCGGATCGGACGACAAGAATCGTTACCTGACGGACGAACTCGGCGTGGATGCCGCGATCAATTACAAGACTTCGACCGACCTGAGGCGCGCTCTAAAGGACGCCTGCCCCGGCGGCGTTGACGTTTATTTCGACAACGTCGGCGGCGAAATTTCCGACGCCGTGATGTCGCTCATCAACCGCGACGCGCGCATCGTCATCTGCGGCCAGATTTCGCTCTACAACCTTGAGCGACCGGACACGGGGCCGCGCGTGCAGCCCTACCTTCTGGTCAACCGCGCGCTGATGAAAGGGTTCATCGTCTCGGACTACGCCGCGCGCGCCGCCGAAGGCATCGGGCAACTGGCGCGTTGGCTGGCCGAAGGGAAATTGAAGTATGCGGAAAATATCGTGGAGGGTTTCGAGAACACGCCGCAGGCGCTGCTCGGGCTTTTCTCCGGCGAGAATTTAGGGAAGCAACTCGTGCGGGTCGCCGTTTGAGTTTCGCAAGCGCGCGAGGTTGAGGGAGCATGGCAGAACAAGCGGGCGCGAGCGTGCCGGACGCAGACAGGCCGACGCTTTTGATGTCGGCGCGCAGGCGCTGGGCGGTGACGGCGGGCGTGTTGACGGGGATGTTTCTGGCCGCGCTGGAGGCGACCGTCGTGGGCACGGCGATGCCTACAGTGATCGCATCGCTCGGCGGGTTGAATCATTACAGTTGGGTCTTCTCGGCATACCTCATCACTTCGACCGTGACCGTGCCGGTCTGGGGCAAACTCTCCGACCTCTACGGGCGCAGGCTCTTTTATCAAATCGGCATCTTTATCTTTCTGCTCGGCTCGGTCTTGTCGGGTGTGTCCGGCTCGATGACAGAACTCATCATCTTTCGCGCCATACAGGGCTTGGGCGCGGGCGCGCTCGTGCCGCTCGGCATGACGATCATCGGCGACATCTTCACCGTCAAAGAACGCGCGCGGATGCAGGCTTACTTTAGCGGCGTGTGGGGTTTTTCGAGCGTCATCGGGCCGGTCGTCGGCGGCTTTATCACGGATCAACTCTCGTGGCGCTGGGTCTTCTACATCAATCTTCCGGTCGGGCTGGTGGCGGCGCTCATCATCGGACTCGCTTTGCAAGAGCCGAAGCGCACCGAGCGCCCTTCGATTGATTACGCCGGAGCCGCACTGTTGATGGCCGCCATTACACTGCTGATGCTCGCGCTCGTCGAAGGCGGGTCGAGTCTCGCGACGCTCCTGTCGGCGCGCAACCTCGCACTCTTCGCCGCCGCCGCGACGCTCGCCGCGCTGTTCGCGTGGGTCGAGCGTCGCGCGGCAGACCCGCTCATCCCTTTCCAGCTTTTCCGCAACCGCGTGGTGGCGGTCTCCGTCGCCGCCGGATTCCTGGCGGGCGTGGGGATGTTCGGTGCGATCTCTTTCGTCCCGCTGTTCGCGCAGGGTGCGCTCGGCTCGACGGCGACCGAGGCCGGTTCGCTTCTGACGCCGCTCATGCTGAGTTGGGTCGGGATGTCGGTGGTCGGCGGGCGTTTGCTGCTCCGCGTCGGCTATCGCCCGACGTGCATCGCGGGGTTCGTCCTGCTCACGCTCGGCTTCATATTTCTCTCGACCTTCCAGCTTGAGACGGCGCGCGTCTGGCTCTACGTCGATCTGATCCTCATCGGCGCGGGACTCGGTTTGACGATGCTGACGCTCTTGATCGCCGTGCAACAGTCCGTCGCGCGCACGCAACTCGGCATCGCCACTTCGCTCAACCAGTTTTCGCGTTCCATCGGCGGCGCGGTCGGCGTCGCCGTGATGGGCGCGGTGCTGTCGGCGGGTCTCGCCGCGCGGCTCGGCGAAGTCGCGCGCGCTGAGGGCAGCGTGCTCAGCCCGGCGCGCGCGGCGGAACTTGCTGCGAATCCTAACGCGCTCATCGACCCGCAGGCACAGGCCGACTTGCCGCCGGGCGTGCTCGACGTGCTGCGCGCGGCGATGGCCGGAGCGATTCACAACGTCTTCTGGGTGGGGACGGTGCTGGCGGGGCTGGCGCTCGTCGTCTCCTTTTACCTGCCGCGCGCGGGCGACAGCAGCAGCAGTACGACCGCGCCGCCCACCGAAGACGAGTGTGGCCATGAAACGGGCGAGCGGATGGTGATGGCTGAACTCACAACCATTGACCCCGAACACGAGCCGGTCGCGTCGCGCGGCGATTAGGAGAGACGTGAGCATCTGCTACGACAAGAAGCGGGGCAGGAGAGCGATTTGAAACTTCATGTCGGCGACGCCTGCCGGAAGCGTGCGGGTCTTGGCTAACGATAGCTGCCGCACGCTTCCGGCAGCCCGTCCCGACCGGATCGCACGTTGTCCGCACATAGCTATTGGTGCTTAGTTAATGATGGAGTAAAGTATGGCAGCAACGGGAGGTGTCGAATGGTGAAACTGCTTGCGGCGTGTGTTGTGCTCTGCGTGCTCTCTCTGACGACGGCGGGACAAACCTCCGGCGACGAAATCGCCCGGTTGAGCGAGCGTCTGAATGTGCCCGCCTCAACTTTGATCGTCAATTCGAACGCGGCGCGGCTTCCGGCGGGGGCGAGTTTGAAGATTTACCTCGCCGCCGAGCAGGATAAAACAGCTTACGCGCGCTTCTTGAAATGGACGGATAAGTGGAATCGGAACGAAGGCGCAAGGCACGGCAGTCTTCACCTCGTCTCCGATCTTTCGCAGGCCGACATCGTTCTCGCGCGCTTCCATGTACGCGAATCCGCCCCGCGCCCACGCACCACCATCAGCGTCGGTCGCGTCCACGACCCGACGCGGGATCGCAACGCTTCCAGCCCGAAGATCAGCACGCGCACATACACTCCGACCGCAGAGTATTCTTACCTGCTCAAGCGTTCGGCGGATGTCTTGACGATTCTGCACGGCGATGTGGATCGAACCTACATTCAAGACTATTCCGACCCCGACGGCGACCTGCTCCGCGAACTCGAAACGCGCATGAAAAGGCGTTGAGAACTTTGCTCCGGCATGGTCGGTCGCCAGGCGTTCAGTCAGGTTCGGTGTGGCTTTAATGCAGAGGACTCTTCTTGATGAGGCCGCCTTCGACATCAGACAACGAGTGGGTCGTAATGAATGCCGTCGGGTCTATTTCTCTGACGACGCTTTTGATATTCCCGATCTCCAGACGCGTGACCACACAGTAAAGAATCGGCTGCTCGGCGTTCGTGACACCACGGCTCCCCATGCCTCCATGCCCTCTGTAAACCGTCACGCCCCGGTGCAGGCGATTGATGATCGCTTCTCTCACGTCGTCGTTTTTCAGCGAGATGATCGTGATGGCCGTATATTCCTCGATGCCGTGCAGCAGAAAGTCGATTGTTTTAGAAGCAGCGGCATACACGAGAATCGAATACAAAGCCGATTCGACGCCGAGGAAGAAAGCTGCGGTTAAGAAAATAAATATATTCAGGATGAGGATGACATCGCCGACTTTCAGGAGATGGCTTTTCCTGCTGACGAGCAGCGCCGCGATTTCCGTCCCGTCCAAAACCGCGCCGCCGCGAATGGCAAGACCGATACCGGCTCCGATAAAGAAGCCTCCGAAGATAGCGGTTAAAAGCTTGTCGGGCGTCACGTCGGGGTATTTGACGACGGCAAGGCAAACGGACAATCCGGCTATCGCCAGCGCACTTTTGACGGCGAACTTTTTGCCGATCTGAAAATAACCGAGCGCGATAAAGGGCAGATTGGCAATTAAAAGCCAGACGGATAAGGGCAACCCGACCAGGTCTGACAACAACATTGAAATACCCGTCACGCCGCCGTCTATAAATCGGCTTGACAGCAAAAATCCTTTCAAGCCCATCCCCGCCGAGAGAATGCCTAAAATAATAAAGAAGATATTTAACGACTCGCGAATTATCGCTTTCATATCTTAAGAATAGTCCGTCAGTCAAAAACTCTCAAACAGCTATCCCGCCTCGCCTCTCCCGAGTCGCCACGCACAAGACTCCGATACGGTGAGGTCAACGATAAGAGCCACGCCAAAGCGCCTGTTGCCGGGAATTTGGCTGCACGGCGGTTGAGTATAGTGACAGTTATCAGGCGAGACTGCTGGCCTCCACGCGGGCGCTCTACCATTTAATCGCGCAGACGCAACGGGCGTGACACGGCTCTCAGGATTTTATTCGCAAACAGGATGAAATAACTGTCTTGCCCCGTTCACAACTTCCGGCACATGCGATAGCATCAAAGCACTTATGAATTACCTTTTTTCAAAAGGGCTACTCAACGTAATCATCCCGATTCTTTGTCTATCTGCCATAGCCTTCGCCCAGGAATCTCCCGAGCTTAAGATATTTCCTACGGCGAATGGAGAAATACGTTTAGAAAATTCTTTCGGCGACATTGAAGTTACTGTCTGGCGGGAAAGCCACATCGGAGTTTCAACCTCCGCTCTGCCCTCGGGTATTAAAATGTCTCCTTTAGAATTAGAGCGTTCGGAAAGGGAGTTGCGCATTAAGGTGTCCGGCAGGCTTTCCGAAAATCAATACCCGCTCACTCTGAAATTGAGAGTTCCCGCGAATAGCAAGTTACAGGTCTCAACCGGTAAAGGGAGGATTAATATAGATGGTCTTCCCGCGTCTCTTTCCGCGCAAAGTGTATCGGGAGACATAAATTTTAATTTGCCGGAAAATCCGGACACCGCTATCACGGCTCATTCCATAAACGGCTCGGTTATTTCTCCGGAGAACAAGGAAACCAGAACGAAATATCAAACTCTCCGGGGCGCCGGTTCTTCACACGTTACCCTGTCCACCGATACGGGTATAATTCGTCTCTCTTCCGTAAAACCCTCTACAGAAACAGCCGGCCTTCCGCCGGTACTAAAAGATGCCGCTCGTGCTGCCGCCGTGCTGCGCTCGAACGCGTCTCCTAATCAGCCGTCTGTAGACGCCCCGCTCGAAGTTGATGAAGATGACGTGATAAAAGTCGAGACCGATCTCGTCACCTTAAATGCGAGCGTAGTAGAACGCTCGACCGGGCGAGTTATAACCGGATTGAGGCAGGAGGATTTTAAACTCGAAGAAGATGGAGCCGAACAAAAAATAGAGCACTTTGAAACCACCAATGCGCCTTTCGATCTGCTTTTGCTGATAGATTTATCCGGGTCAACCGCTAAGGTCACAGATATTATTCGCGCCGCAACCACGCGTTTCGTCTCCGCGACACGGTCTCAAGACCGTGTCGCCATTCTGGCTTTTTCCGGCACTACAAATATCGTCTCGCCCTTTACTTCCAACAAAGCCGCTCTCATCACGGCGATTAATTCCATGCAATCGCCCCAGGGCGACACCAAGCTCTATGACGGAATAAATTATGCGCTCGACTATGCAGACAAAGAATCGGTCAGCACGCGTCGTAAAGCCATTATCGTCATGAGCGACGGGCTGGACAGTAATTTACCCAACGTCACCGGTTCGGGTTCGCTACTGCCTTACAAAACCATCTATAGCCGCGCGCAGGAATTCGACGGCATGATCTATTGCATCTGGACAAACACGGAATACGTCGCCCACAGCCCGCTCGATATTCAGCCCGAAACTTTCGATTTAGCTTATAACCAGTTATACGATCTTTCCGAAGCCGGAAGCGGACTATTCTACGAAGTGGAAAAGTTAGAAGATTTGGCCGGTATTTATGAAAAAGTAATCAGCGATCTGGGCACGGTCTATAGTCTATCTTTTAACCCGACCAATAAGGGAAGAGATGGGCGGCTTCGACGAGTTCGTGTCCACCTGCCGGATAAACCCGGCGCCGTCGCGCGTACTAAACAAAGCTATACAAGATAAAGCAATTTCCCGCCGGGGGCTGCCCGTGAAGTTCAGGCACCTTGAGACGACGTGCGAGTTGAGCAACCTCGCTGCTTAATCAGTGGCAATCAACGCATGCCTCGCCGCGCAAAGCCTCTACGCCTTCTCTGGCAATTATCGGCAGCATGACGAGCGCGGCGACCGGATCAGCCCACCACCAGCCGAACAGCGCATTCAAGAGAAGACCGCCCAGCAGGATCGCCGAAAGATAGGCGCACAGATCGGTCTGTCGCGAATCGGCTTTCAACGCGCGGCTGTTAAGCTGTGCGGCGACGCGCCGTTTGGCTCCGGCTAAGAGCGGCATCACGACGAGAGACAGGGCGGCGATCACGATGCCGGTATAACTCGCTTCCGGCGGCTCGCGCGTGATGAGAGACTTCGCGGCGTCAAAAGCAACGTAAGAGGCGAGAAGAAGAAAACTAAAGCCGACGAGTCGCAGCGCCGTGCCTTCCCGTCGTTCACCGCGCTCGCCGTCGCGCAGTCGCCACAACAAAATCAGGCCGGAGGAGGTTTCGATCACAGAATCAACGCCGAAGCCGACCAGCGCGATGCTTCCCGCGAACAATCCTGCGCCGATTGCCGCGACAGCTTCCAGAGAGTTCCAGCCAACGGTGAGGTATTCGAGTTGCCGACCGCGCCGCACGTTTGCGGCGTGCGGCGTATCGCGGCTGATTGCGACGTTATTCATAGAAACTCCGCTCAGAACGAAACGCTATAACTCGCGCCCGGATGCCGCCCGCGCTCGAAAATCAATCCGAACTGATGCCGCCCGCGCGTGTAATTCGCCGTCGGATGCACGCGCACGCCGTCGAACAGCATCGTCGAACTCCAACGCTCCGAGAGATTGATGTTCAGGCCGCCGATCACCCGCGCGCGGTCTTCAAACGTCCCGTAAGCCACGCCGACGTAAGGCGCGACGGGCAAGCCCGTGTGATGCTTCAGGCTTTTGCTGAATGTCGCATAGAACGATTGGCCGAAGGGCGTGCCGATGCGGTCGGAACTTGTGCCGAGAATCAACGCCGGTCGCCGGTGCGTCTCGGTCAGCGCCACCACGTTGGCGAGCGGCGAGACTTTCCCGGCGAGCGGGTTATATTCAACTCCGGCGGTAAATCTCGGGTGAAATCTATACGTCAGGGTGTTGCGCCATTTCGCACGATCAATCGTGTGTGAGATGACGCGCACGCCATACGTCCATTTATCTGCGTCCTGTTGTCCTGTCCCGCTCACGGCGCGACCTTCTCCCGGTCAAAGCGGTCAGGACGGAACCGACGAAGCTTCACCCGGTTTCTGTTTGACGGAGGCCGCTTGCTCGCGCTCACGCTTCCGCTCGGTCGCCGCCGTCTTCTCTGCCGTTGCCAGCATCGCGTCTATCTGCTTTTTCAGATCAACCTGATTGACGATGCCGGAGATGACTTTCGCCACGCGCCCGTCTTTACCGATGATGATGGTTCCCGGTAAGGCCGCGCCCAGACCGAAGCGCATCATGTCGGCTGTGGTCGCGCCCGTCCAGATGGGAAAGTTGACCTTCGTTTCTTTCGCAAACTCCAACACCTTTGCGCGCTCTTCTACGGCGTCCGTCGATGCGCCGACGACCTGCACGCCGAGCAGCGCGTATTCATTCTGAATCGCCGCGAGGTCGGGCATTTCTTTCCGGCACGGCACACAGTAAGTCGCCCAAAAGTTTAAGATCACGATGCGGCCTTTGAGCGCGCCCAAAGTTTGTTCAGCGCCGAATAGGTCTTTAAGCGTTAAATTGACTTCTTTACCGACTACGTTCGCGGCCTCGCGTTCGGCCTGACTTACGGCCAGCACTTCCAGCGCATTGACGCGGATCACGCTCGCGCTCCGCTTCTTTTGCACCGCGCCCGTCACGGCGACGCGCTGGCCGATAAATTCGAGCCAGTTCTTTCCGGGCAAGCGGAACTTGCCTTGCTCCAATTGATAGAGCGTAAACTTATCGCCCTCGCGCACGGCGATGAGCGTCGGGTCGCCGTTCGCCACGCATGATTGCGATTTCAACAAATCTTCCGCCGTGCCGTATTCAACCTTGGTGCGGTCGGCTTCCGCCCAGCACTCTGCACAGCACACGACTTGCCCCTCTAGACGCACGCTCGCGCCCTGAGCCGTCGCCTCGACGGCAAAGGCAAGGCAGAGCAACAAAGCTGCAAATAATCGTTTCATCTACAAATCTCCCTCGGCTAAAGGCTATAGACACGCCCGCCCGACTATATTAATGCTCCGGTTTAAACTTGGAAGTCGCAAATGAGAGTTTGCTTCGGGCGAATAAATGTTGATTTCTCAGCCCCGTCTCTCCCGCAGGTGTTTACTCCTTCGCAAGTAGTACACAATCGTACAGACAATCATATACCCCCCTTGCTAATTTTGCCCTCACAAACCCCCCACCAATTTCGAGCACCCGTTCGGCGACGAACACCAACCTTAGCACAGGGAGAAATCTATCATGGCGAACGCAGACAAAGGCGGGAGCGGCGGCAAGCAAGGCGGCGGTTTTTCCGGCGGCGGTGGCGGCAAAGATGGCGGTAAAGGTGGCGGTAAAAAAGGCGGCAGCAGCACAGGCGGCGGCGGCGCGGGCGGCGGTAAGAGCGGCGGCGGCGGTTCCGGCGGTTCTTCCGGCGGACGCGGCGGGGGCGGAGGCCGTTAGCTTCTCCTGACACGAAGCGTCTACGAGTGTGCCGGAAAGATTCTACCGAAGAGTTTGAAACACAGCTTGCCTGCTCCTTGAGTAAACCTCGTCGCGTTGACGGCGATGCGACGAGGCAACATAACGAGCGAGGGGTAGTTGGGAGGGCGAGCGCGGTATGACTCGCCCTTCATTTTTAACATCCGAGCCCGCGCGTGGTTAGGGGGATAACGAATGAGCAGAGTGATGGATCAAGAGAATGTGAATTATCGGGTGGTGTGTACCTGGTGCGGGGCGACCATCCGCCACAACAACGTCAAAGAGTCTCGCGGCATGTGCCTGCAATGCTACGCGCGGATGCTGTCGGAGCACATCAGCACTCACCAGCTAACACATAAACGGGCGAAAGTGAGCGAACGCTAAAAACATTGGCTATAGGGGAGACGGGGGAATTAGAGATGAACGATGTGATATCCGTTGATGCTCGAAAGAAGATGGTCAAGAATCTGGTCGCGGAGGCCGTGCGCGGCGAGGTGGCGGAGGAGATAAAGCCGCAACTCGAAGACCTCAAGGAGAAACGCGACGAGTTGAAGAGGCTGCGACGGGTGCTGACAAATTCCGTCGAGGAATTACGCGAGCAGGCCGAAGATTTACGGGAGGCGCGAAGAGATGCAGAGAGAGTTAATCAATCAGGAAATAGCGACGGCGGCGATTAGCTGCCCGGATTCCGTCGTCCCTTTCGGCTTGCTGGACCTCGACGAGCAGGGAATTGTGTGCCGTTATTGCCCCTCGAATGAACGGGAATTGAATGGCTCGAAGCTGGATTACAGCGGCCTGAACTTTTTCACCGAAGTACTGCCCCTCCAACAGGTCAAAGATTTTCAGGAGCCTTTCCATAACTTCATGGCGCACGGCGAGTCGGTGCAAAAATTCAGCACCACCTTCGACCATCGAGGCAAACCCGTTAAGGTTCAGATTATGCTCGCGCACATCACCGAGCGGTCGGAGGGCAGGGGCAAAAGATTAGCCCTCGTGCGTATCATGCCGGAAAGAAGCCAGAGCGTGCCGGGATAGCTTCATTGTACCCCTCCGGTTCTTTTCAAACCTTCATTCGACATTTGCAATGGCTTACCGACCT
>DASQDV010000018.1:0-6570 GCA_035633995.1 Pyrinomonadaceae bacterium
AGTATGCGCCCGTGCAGAACGTCCGCCGTCTGCACGGTGAAGTCTGCGGCTTCGGCGGCGCGCCAGTGTGCCTCCGTCCAGCCTTCCGGCGCTTCCGTCCAGCCGTCCGCGCCGACGGCTTCGCGCGCAAGGTCTGCCAGATCATACTTGCTGCGAATCGGATCGAGCAGGTAGGCGGCGAGCAGCGTGTCGTCGGTGACGCCTTCGATCTCGATGTTCAAATGCGCGAGGAGCGCCACCGCGCGTTTGAGATCGTGTACGGACTTCGAGAGCAAACCGTTGGCGAGCATGTCGCGCAAGGGTTCGACGGCGGCATCGCGTCCGCCTTCGAAGTTTTCAAAGTCAATGAAGGCGGACGTGTGCGCGGCGGACGAGACGGCCACGCCCGTGGGCGCGGCCTGATCGCGGCTCGCGCCCTGTTGACCCGCGCCCGCAGGCGTCGAATCGGCGACGGCGAAACTCCAATGATCCGTGTCCCACAGTTTGCGCACGAGGTTGTCCAGTTCCTCGCGCGTCGTGATGCGCGTGTAGCGGCGCGCGTGCGTCTCCACGCCTTCGAGTCCGGCGGCGGCGTCCGCAAACTCGCGCGTGAGCGTTTGAAATTCGAGTTCGCGGAAGAGTTTGTAGGCGGCGAGGCGGTCGGGCGGTTTGGCGCGCAGTTGATCGAGATCGAGCTTGATGTTGACATCGGTTTTGATCGTCGCGAGTTCGCGCGATTGACGAATCAAAGGCGCGTTGTCGCGCAAAGATTCGCGGTAAGTCTTGTGCTTCACCTCTTCCCAGCCGGCGAGCGCGTTTTCAATCGAGCCGAATTGTTTGACGATCTGAACAGCGCCCTTCGCGCCGATGCCGGGCGCGCCGGGAATGTTATCAACCGCGTCGCCCATCAGGCCGAGCAAATCTACGATCTGCGCGGGCGGCACGCCGAACTTGTTTTCGACCCAGGCCTCGTCGCACCATTCGACGGGCGGCACAGGCTCTTTGCGTTTGACGTTCTGCGAGTTCTGCCGCATGCAGATGATCAGAGGGTCGGAGACCAACTGGCACATGTCCTTGTCGTTCGAGACGATGACGGCCTGCAAGCCGGCTTGCGCCGCCTGCACGGCGAGCGCGCCGATCACGTCGTCGGCTTCGAAGCCCGGCACGCTCAGGATCGGCACGTTGTAAGCCTCGCAGACGCGCATGATGAAAGGGATTTGCGACGTGAGTTCTTCGGGCATCCCGTCGCGGTTGGCCTTGTAGCCCACGTCCATCTCGTGGCGGAAGGTCGGCACTTCGGATTCGAAGACGGCGGCGATGTAGTGCGGCTGTTCGTCGGCCAGCAGTTTCCGCAGCATGTTCGTGAAGACGAAGACGGCCTGCGTGACCTGCCCGGTGCTGCTCGTCAGCGGTTCCATGCGCCCGCCCATCGGCGCGAAGAACGCGCGGAAGATGTGCGAGAAAGAGTCTATGAGAAAGACGCGCTCGGGCGGCGTCTCCGGCTGTACGGATGATTTGCGTGGCATTCGCGCTTGATGATATGAGAACCGTTCGCGGGTGACAAGATCAAACGGTGAATCGTAAATCGTAAATAGATTCCAGAGCCGTAGATCGTGAATCGTAAATCGTAAATAAAGAAGACCTGTTTTCGTCTATTTACGATTTACCATTCACAATCTACGGCTTTTCGATTCACGATCTACGTTCTTCGATTCACGATCTACGGCTTTTCAACTGTGGCGCATCTGCCGCACTCGCGGCGGGGCGGATGTGGTGGCCGCGCCACAGTATCTGCGCCGTCGCCGTTGTCGTATCGCTGTTTTCGCGCCGCGCCGGAGTTGCACCCGCGCGGCACGGTCATTGCCCTTGTTCCGATGGTTTCGCGGGAGACGCATATTTATCTTCGCCCGTCAGCCGAAAGGATTTTAACTCTTAAACCCTTGATCAAACAGACCACCATTGCCGTGCCGGTCGGGACGAGCGGGCTGGGATTGCACACGGGCGTCCCCGTCCACATGCGCCTGCTCCCTGCGCCGCCCGACACCGGCTACATCTTCCTGCGCACAGACCTCGACAACTTCGAGATTCCCGCCACGGTCGAGCACGTCGCGCATTCGAGCTACGCGACGACCTTGATGCGCAAGGGCGTCACGCTCTCGACGGTCGAACACCTGCTCGCGGCCTTGCGCGGCGGCGGCGTGGACAACGCTTATGTCGAAGTTGACAACCTCGAACTCCCGATCATGGACGGCTCTGCGGAAGCGTTCACGGAGTTGATCGAGCGAGCGCGTGTCGTCGAACAACCGGCGACGCGTCTCGCCCTGCGTGTGCGCAAGAAAGTTTCGGTGGCGGAGGGCAAACGCCGCCTGAGCGTCGAACCCTCGGACGGTTTCGAGATCGATTGCATGATCGACTTTCCGCACCCGCTCATCGGCACACAGCGTATGCGCTTCGACGCGCTTGAGCCGCACGCCTTCGGGCGCGAGATCGCTTCGGCGCGCACGTTCGGCTTCACCGAAGAGATCGAGGCGCTGCGCCGCGCCAACTTGATTCGCGGCGGCTCGATTGACAACGCCATCGTGCTCACGCCCGAAGGCATGTTGAACGAATCGGGCTTGCGCACGCGCGACGAATTCGTGCGCCACAAAATCTTAGACATCATCGGCGACCTCGCGCTCGTCGGCATGCCGCTGCTCGGCCTCGTGCGCGCCGAACGCAGCGGCCACCTCTTCCACGCCATGCTGATGACGAAACTGCTGCGCGACGATACGGCGTGGGAAGTGGTGGATATGCCCGTCGCCGTCGGCGCCTTTGCGCACGGCGACTGAGGGCGCGCGGCGTGTGCGCCCGCCCGGTCACCTGACTATATTTGACTGTCCCGCGCGATTCGTCGTAAAACTTCCCCGCGCGTTCGCAAGCCGCGACTCCACACAGTTTGTTCCCCCGGAAAGAGTTCCTTGTTTATGTCAACCGATGTCACGCACACGGCTGCCTCTTCGCCCGGCGCCGATCCGAAACCGGCTCGTCGCTTCACGCTCGGCGCGCTCACCGAGACGCTGGCCGCGCTCGACAGCGCGCCGACGCAGCGCCAACTCGACGCGCTGTTGCGCAGGCTGGAACTGGAGCCGGAAGAGTTGCGCCCGCATCTACGCTTCAAGCCGAACACCTACACGCGCCATCGCGTCTTTCGCAGCGACCTTTGCGAGATGCTCGTCCTGTGCTGGCTGCCCGGACACAGCACAGCCATCCACGACCACAACGGCTCATACGGCGCGATTCTTATTTGCGAAGGCGAGATGGAAGAAGAGATTTTCGCTTTGAACGGCGTGGGCAAACTCGAATTTGAGACCGCGCACCGCCGCACCGCCGGAGAAGTGACGGGAACGGACGTGCCCGACATTCACCGCATCGGCAATTCCGCCGCGAGCACAGACCCGATGATCACGATTCACGTCTACGCGCCGCCGCTTCGCGTCATCAACACGTATCAACTCGGCAGCGCGCAGGTCGGCGAGTGTTGGCCGGACGATCCCGGTAATCCCGCGAACGCTTAGCCGCACAGCGCGGCGCGTCTACACGTTCACACGGTCGGCTATTCATGCCCTTCCGCACGAAACTCCGCGATCACTTCTATCATCCCCACAATGTTCCGGTTGAATTGCGGCAACTCTTCGGCGGGAATCCATAACTCCTGATGAATTGAGCCGCCGACCGTGCGGCGCTCGTAGCGTTTAAGAAATTCCGTGCGCACCTGAAATCGCGTGACGTAGCCGCTGCGCTCAGGGTTGCGCTTCGCATTCCAGTCGCGCGCAATCTGAGCGGCGTATTCTTCGTTGAGTACGGGATAAAAGATCGGTTGTTCGGGCAGGCGCGGCGGAAACTCGCGATAACCGCTTTCGCGAATCAGGCGCAATTCCTGTTCGCCGACCGGACGATAGAGAGTTGTAGTTCTCTCCTCAAACATCTCCTTGATTATTCCTCACGCACAAATTCATAAATGATCCGCAGGCGCAGTTCGTTCGGCAGGACTTCGTGGCGCACCTCTCTGGCACGCAGGCGCAGCGACGCGCCGCTTCCCGTCTTCGACATCGGCAAGCGCGCCGAGAGTTGTTCGGCGCGCAGAATTTCGATGGGGTTGACGCGCGCGTCGAGCGCGTCCTGCACGAGTCCCGTCAGCCCTTCGCCAAAGAGCGAAGGGACTTTCTTCAAGTGCACGGCTTTGACTTCTACGCGCGCCGCGAGCGCCTGCTTCGCCTGATCGAAACTGAGGTTGAGGTTCGTGTCCGCCCACCCTTCGAATTTGAGGCAGCCGACGAGCGGCGCGCTGTAGCTCCCGCTGAAGGCGACGGGCGCAAGTATCCGCCCTGCCTGAAAACGCACCGCCGTGCGCGTGCCGCTCATCTCGCGCGCGAGCGCAATCTCGCTGCGGCAACTTCCGCCCTCCGACGAGTTGCCGCGCGCGAGCGGGAAGGTGGGCGGGTTCGGCAGCGTGAACATCGCTTCGACGAGCGCGTTGAACATCTGCTCGTTCAACACGACGACCACTTCGCCCGCCTGTATCGCCCTCGTCTCGCGCGGGCGCGTGTTCGCCTGCTGCGCCGCCGTCGCAGGTGCAACGAGGAACGGCGCACCGGCGAAGCAAGCGAACGCGCAAAGCAGCGCGAACGCGAAACGAATCAAAGATCGTGAGTTGAAATTTGCGCGTGCCGGGCGGAGAGATGAAAGCGTCTCAAGCGTCCAAGTCCGTTTTTTCTTATTCATCCCTCACCCCTCATCCTTCATCCCTTCCTCACACTCCGCTGCGCACGATGTCGTGCAGCCGCAGCAGCCCGACGCAGTTGCCCGCCTCGCCCACGACGGGCAGGACGGAAATTTGCGAAGGCCGGTCTTCCATCAGTTGCAGCGCGGCATAGGCCAGCGTGTCGGGCGTTGTGACTACGGGGTCGCGCGTCATCACGTCGGCGCTGGTGAGCGTTTCGAGATCGGCGAGGCGGCTGCGCTGTAGCGCGCGGCGCAAATCGCCGTCCGTGATGATGCCCGCGAGCCGCCCGTCTTCCGCGAGCACGTTCACCGCGCCGAGCCCGCCGCGCGTGATCGCCTGCACCACTTCAAGGAGCGGCGCGCCGGACGCAATCGTCGGGTTCTGCGCGCCGCCGTGCATCACGTCGCCGACCCTCAGCATCAGGCGCTTGCCGAGCCGCCCCGCCGGGTGGTTGAGCGCAAAATCTTCCGGCGTCAGTTTCTTGCAATCCATCAGGGTCAGCGCGAGCGCGTCGCCGATGGCGAGCGCGACGGTGGTGCTCGTCGTCGGCGCGAGATTGAGCGGGCAGGCTTCCTTGTCAACGGACGCGTCGAGCACGACATCGGAGCGCGCGGCGAGCGCGGATTGCAGGTTACCGACGACGGCGATGATTGACGACCGGCGGTGCTTGAGAAAGGGGAGCATGGCGAGTATCTCGTCGGTCTCGCCGCTATTGCTGATCATGATGACGACATCGGCGGGCGTGACGATGCCGAGTCCGCCGTGCAGTGCGTCGGACGGGTGGAGGTAGACGGCGAGCGTGCCCGTGCTCGTCAGCGTCGCAGCAATCTTCTGCGCGACGTTGCCCGACTTGCCGACGCCCGAGACGACCACCTTGCCCTCGCACGATGCCAGCAATTCGACCGCCCGCTCGACCTCCGCGCGCGCCATGCGCCGTGCGGTGGCAGCGATGGCCTCCGCCTCCAGGTTGAGAAAGCGTGTGAACTCCGTAAAATGATTCTGCTCAGCCATGCGAAACTTTCGACAGTTGATTCAACCCCCTCCCGCGCGACTTTCGAGCATACGACGCGCAAAACTAAAAAGGCAAAGAGCAGAGGTTAGAGGTCAGAGGGTAGTAGAAACGAGTTCTCATTGTTTCTACTAACCTCTGACCTCTAACCTCTGTGCATTCGTTGAGGCACGCGCGTTGCCGCGCACGCACTCCATGCGCGGCGAAGTTACGACAAGCGCACGCAACTCGTACAAATCCGGAAGGAGCAAGCATCATGGCAGAACAGGACGAGCGCGAAGAGGGCGGTCTTCCGCAGCAATCCGGCGGGCAAAATTCATCCTCGGACACAGGCGACATACATCGCCCGCGCCCCGCCGTCGAACGCAAGACCGAGGACGGCACCGCCGGACAGGGACTCGGTCAGGTTTCCGGCGCGACCAGAGAAGACGCTGAAAAACAAGGATGAAGTAAGACTGTCAGTTGCCCGTCGTCAGTTGCCAGTTGCATGCGGCTCTTGCATGGGTTGCTAAAGACAGTCTTGAACAACTGACAACTGACGACGGACAACGGACAACTTTTACTTCATCGTTCCGCGTTCCGCGTTCATCCTTCCATTCTGTGGTCTGCCTGGCTGTAGGCGGGGCCGCAGACGAGCAGGAGGCGCAGCGGCGCGTCGCCCGTGTTTTCCAGCGTGTGCGTCTCGCCGCGCGGGATGAAGACGGCGTCGCCCGCCGCGACCTCGCGCGCTTCACCGCCCACCGTCATGCGCCCGCGTCCTTCGAGCAGATAGTAAATCTCTTCGGTCTCCAAGTGATGATGCCGCCCGACGCTCGCGCCT
>DASQDV010000019.1:0-13408 GCA_035633995.1 Pyrinomonadaceae bacterium
AAGCGCCTTCTCCTTTACCCTTTCCCCCTGACCCTTTAACCTGAACCTGCATGGCGATTCGCGGAATCAAACGAAGCAGCATGTCGAAGCGGGAAGGGGGCGGGCGGCGCGTGTCGGCTGCGCGCCGCGCCGCCTTTGAAGCGCTGCGGCGGGTGGAGGAGGAAGGCGCGTTCGCATCGGTGCTGCTGGCGAGCGCGAACGAAGAGTTGCGCGCCGATGATCGCGCGCTCTGTTACGAACTCGTGCTCGGCGTTTTGCGTCGTCAACTCTGGCTCGACAAGTTGATCGAACACTACGCGAAGCGCGAGGCCGCGCGCCTCGATGCTCCCGTGCGGCGTGCGCTGCGTCTGGGTTTGTATCAATTAAGATTTCTGACGCGCATCCCCGCGTCGGCTGCGGTGAACGAATCGGTCAACCTCGCGCACGCGGCGCGCCTGCGCTCGGCGGCAAACTTCATCAACGCCGTGCTGCGCCGCGCCACGCGCGAGCCGGATTACGACCCGGCGAGCGGGGCGACGAGCGAACTCGAACGCATCGCCGTCGCCGCTTCGCACCCCGTCTGGCTCGTCGAACGCTGGATGAAATCTTTCGGCGCGCATGCGGCGGAGAGTTTCGCGCACGCTAACAACCTGACGCCGCCCGTCGCGTTTCGCGTCAATCAATCCGGCGCAGGGGGCGACGGGGAGGTATTGGAACGTCTGCGCGGGGCGGGCGTCGAAGTCGAGCCTTCGCAGGTCGCGCCGGAGGCGTGGCGCGTCCGTGCGACGGGCGGCGCGTCGGGCGCGTCGCTGCTACGCACGCTGGCGGGCGAGGGCGCGATTTACATGCAGGATGAAGCGTCGCAACTGGTGGCGCGGGCGGTCGGCGCACGCGCGGGCGAACGCGTCCTCGACGTGTGCGCCGCGCCGGGCAGCAAGACGACGCAGATGGCCGCGTCGTCGGGCGGCGCGTTGGTCGTCGCGGGCGACCTTTACGGGCATCGCTTGCGGACGCTCTCCGAATCGGCGGCGCGGCAGAATTTGCAGAACGTTCAGGCGGTGGTTTATGACGCCGAAGGCTGGCCGCTCCCGTTTGCCGCAGGCGCTTTTGCGCGCGTGCTGGTTGACGCGCCGTGCACGGGGACGGGCACGCTGCGGCACAACCCCGAAATCCGCTGGCGCATCACACCCGCCGGAATCGCCGAACTCGCCGCGCGGCAGCGACGCATACTCGCACACGCCGCGCGCACGGTCGGCGTCGGTGGCCGGCTCGTCTATTCAACCTGCTCGGTCGAACCCGAAGAGAACGAGGAGGTCGTCACGGCGTTTCTCGAAACGCACCGGGCTTTCGAATTGATTCGACCCGCCGTGCCGGAGCGGCTGCTGACGAACGGCGGCGCGGCGCGCACCTGGCCGCAACGCGACGACACGGACGGATTCTTCGTCGCCGCGTTCGAAAGGCGACAGGGAAAAGGGTAAAGGGGAAGGGGAAGAGTGGAAAGAAACGAGACGGATTCTCGCACTGGTTTCTTCTTCTACCTTGACCCTGTGCCCCTTCCGCTCTGCCCGTTTCGCTTTCCGTTTCGCTTTCCGTTTCGCCCGCGCCGATGTTAGACTCTCGCGTTCAGAAAACGCCCTCCCACAGCGGCGGCGGGCGCGTCTCGTGAGGTAATCAAAAAAATTGGCAGGAACACAGCGCCCGTTCGGCTCGGCTCTCGGCAAGGTCGCCATCCTGATTGCCATCGCGGGATTCTTCCTCGTGGGCATGGCGGGCACGGTCTATCTCTCGCTGCGCAGCCCCGAAGTGGAAGTGCCCGAAGTGACGGGCAAGAACATCGTTGACGCCGAGCAGATACTCGCCGCCGCCGGATTGAACGTGCGCCGCCGCGCCACGCGCTACAGCGCGGAAGTTCAGGCCGACACCGTGCTCGACCAGACGCCGCGCGCGGGCGACCATGTCAAAGCCGGGCAGACCATTGCCGTCGTCATCAGCCGCGCGGAGGCGAAAGAGGGCGAGAGTTCGGTCGGCGTGAGGCGCAACGACGAAACGAAGAACGACAACCAGAACACATCGGACAACCAGAACGAGTCGGCTTCCGCCAGCAACCGCAACGCAAACGACAACGCAAACGAGAATCGCGCGAAACGCAATACCAACAAGAACAAGAACGCCAACGCTAACAACAAGAACGCGAACGGCAACGCGGGCGCGAACGTCAACTCGAATTTAAACGCCAACTTAACGACCAACAGCCGCAATAACGCCGACAATCGCAACGCGCCCGCACGCGACGCGGACGCCGACAACCGCAACACGCGCCCGACGAACAACACTAATCTCAACCCCGTCAACCGGAACAACGCAGGCGCGACCCCGAACACGAACGCCGCCGCCAATCGCAACGCGGCCTCGAACACGAATCGCGGTAGAAACACGAACAACCGTAACGCGAACCCGGCGGGCAACCGCAACGCGACGCGACCCGCCACCGCCCCGGCTCGCAACGCCAACAACCCGCGCACGTAAAGGCTGTCTGGCGCACGCGCACACAGGGACGGCGCGGGGAGCGGCGCGGCTCTCAACTTTTAGCGCGGCTTCTCGAAAATCACCTTGAAACTCCGGTTGTGCCGGTTTTCATCCGAAATTTTGCGCTTCCGGGAAGGGGCGCGCGGCCGGAAAGCTCCTGTTTTGCAAAACTTGTCGGAGAGGGTAAGGCAACGATGATAGAGATCGCCCCATCTATTTTATCTGCTGATTTTGCGCGACTTGGCGAAGACATCGCGGCCATCGAGCGCGGCGGCGCGGGCGTCGTGCATTGCGACGTGATGGACGGGCATTTCGTGCCGAATATCACGATTGGGCTGCCGGTGGTAAAGTCTCTGCGGCGCGCAACCCGTTTGCCGCTCGATACGCATCTAATGATTTCCGAGCCGGGGCGTTATGCCGAGCAGTTCGTCGAAGCGGGAGCCGACATGGTCTCCGTCCACGTCGAGATCGACGCGCATCTCAATCGAACGCTCGTCGCGATCAGAAACAAGGGCGCGAAGGCCGGCATCGCCATCAACCCTGCGACGCCGCTCGCGTCGCTCGAAGAATCGCTCGCCTTCGCCGATTATGTTCTCCTGATGACCGTCAATCCCGGCTTCGGCGGCCAGAAGTTCATCCCGACCATGCTCGATAAAGTGCGCCGCCTGCGGCGCATGATCGAGGAGCGCGGCCTACAGACGCGCATCGAAGTTGACGGCGGCATCGACCGCACGAATATTGCAGACATCACCGCCGCCGGAGCCGAGATTATCGTCGCCGGAACAGCGGTCTTCGGCGGGGGCGATCCGGCGCAGGGCGTCCGCGAGCTTTTAGACTCCGCCGCGCAATGGGTTTGAAGGCAAATAGTGAAGGCGGGACGATGAACGATGAATAAAAATCTTTCATTCCGCGTTCAGCGTTCAGAGTTCCTCGTTTTAGTTTCTTGGAGGTTTTATTAAATGCGTTTACGCAAATTTTTATTGGTCGTCGGCGCGTGCGCGCTCCTGTTGAGCGGTCTGCCCGCCGCCGGGGCGAGCGCAGAGCAGCAGCAGCAGACGCAGCAGCCCGTGCGTTCGCAGACCGAAGGGACGGCCTCGCAGCGCCTGGAGGTGCTGCGCCAGCGTCTGGAGACGATGCGGCGCACGCTGAACGCCGCAATCGCGGGTCTCAACGCCGGTGAGGACGACAAGAAGAAAGATAAAGACAAGAAGGCGGCGGCGGACGATCCTGCCTCTCGCCTGCGCGGTTTGGAGAAGGAAGCCGGTTCGCTCCTCAACGAAGTGAACGAACTGCGCGCCAAAGCTGATCGCGCCGAGAAGGTCGAAGCGACGGACATTGATAAACTGGAAAGCGCGCTCAACGATCTCAACACGCGCGCCGACACAGCACTGCTTGCGACGGCGGGCGCGCGTCGCGATGCGGCGGTCGCGTCCTCAGGGTCGGCAAACAAAAATAAGAAGAAGCCCGGTTTCTTCGGTCGCCTTCTGGGACGCGACGGCGAAGAAGAATACGCGGAGTTGATCGGCGGCGTTGCGCCGGGACGCGACCGCGAACTGTTTGAAGTGGCGGCGAAAGAGGCGCGTAAAAACAGGTACGAGCAGGCGCGCCTGCTCTTTAACGTGATCATCACGACCTACCCGGATTCGCCCTACCTGCCGCACGCGAAACTCGCCATCGCGGACACCTTCTATCTCGAAGGCACGACGAGCGCGCTCATACAGGCGGCCAACTCGTACCGCGAATGGCAGACGTTCTTCCCGACCGACCCGCTGGCCGACGAGGTGCTGTTGAAGGTCGCCGAAGTCGAGATGCGGCAGATGGGATTGCCCGACCGCGACGTGGCGCACGCGCGCAAGGCCGAACAACTCCTGAAGGCTCTCTTGCAGCAATACCCGAATACGGCCTTGCGCCCCGACGCGCAGATACGCCTGAGCGAGGTGCAGGAAAATCTCGGCATGCACACTTTCCAGGTCGGCAACTTCTACATGGATCGCTACGAACGCGGCGTCGCCCCGAACCCGAAAGGCGCACAGTCGCGTTATCGCGAAGTCGTCGAAAAGTATCCGAACTTCTCGCGCCGCGACCGCGCGCTCTACCTCCTCGCCAACACTTACGTGCTGGAAGAGGAGCCCGACGAAGCGGCCAAGTATTTTCAGGAACTCGTGCGCAACTTCCCGAACAGCGAATACGCCGAGAAGGCTGCCGAGCAACTCGAAGCCATCGGCGCGCCGAAGCCCGAGGCCGACCCGAAGGCGAAAGACAGGTTGCCGCCCGCAAAGCGTTCGATGACTTCGCGGCTCATGCAGCAGATGTTCGGGACGACGCCCGTGACGGTGGACAAAAACGGCGTGCTCATCAGCAAAGACAGCGACGAGAGCAGCCTCATCGATGTCATCATCGACAACAAGGGGACGCTCCCCGTGACGACGCCGAATGCGCCCACGATCAACCGCCGCGTCTCGGCCGTCAGACCCGCGCCGCAGACGCAGCCCGCGCCGACCGCCACGCCGCAACCGGCAGACAAATCAACCAACGGCCTCAAGATGACGCCGACCAACCCGGGGCCGCCCACGACCGTCGACACGCCGAGCGCGCCGCCCGCGCAGCGTCCGCCCACGAATTAATAGAGACGGGAAAAGGGTAAGGGGTAAAGGGAAAAGGTTAAGAACAACACGTTCTTTCCTTTCACCTTTACCCCTTACTCTTTTCCCATAGGCTTTTAACTTTGTAGTTGCGGGTGTTAAGATTTTCGCGTCTCCCAAAGTATTAAAGAGATCAATCGAAGCGCGAAAGTGCCTGCGCGCGTGCGTGGAACTCGGGACAAACTCGTATGGCCGAAAAGACCTCTGACGAATTGACGCGCCGCCATCGTGCCGCCGCGAGGCTAGTGTCGGCGCTCATCACGCTGACGCTCGTGCTCGTCGCGCTGGCTTATGCGGGCGTGCGCCCGCGCCTGCCCGCGAGTTTGCTCGACCCCACTTTGTACGGCGCACTCTGGATCGTGATTGCGGGACTCGGACTCGGCGCAATCGCGCTCAGGCGCATGCGTTTCGGCGCGCTCAGACTGCAAACCATCGCGGAGGCTAAGGGCGCGTCCGCCCTGCTCGCCACGCTGCATAAGACGACCATGCTCGTCGCCCTGTTCGGCATCATCATTGCGCTCATCGGCTATCTCTTGTTCATGCGCTCCACCGACCCGTGGGACATGTTGAAGGCCGGTATCTTCGCCATCGCTATTTTGCTCTACACTTACCCGCGCCGCGCGGCGTGGCTGCGCGTCCTGCAAGCGACCGAGACGCCTGACGGCCTGACCACCGACGGCACGCCCGCGAAAGGAACAACAGCGTGAAGTTTTACCGCCGCCTCGCCTCGCTCGCCTGCGCTGTCTCGGCGTGCTCTCTCATCTACACCGTTTCGATTAACGCGCAGCCTGCTCCGGCGCCCACGCCCGGTCGCACAAACGCGCCCCGCACGGCGCAACCCGGCGCGTCAACGCAAACGACCACGCCGCAGCCGACGCTTACGACGCGTGAGCGGCGCGTCAAGGCTTATGCGAAGTTGATGGAAGGGCAGCGTTTCTTCACGAACGCGCGCGGGGCGGGCGGCATCACGCGCGAGGATTTAACTGCGGCGCAAAAGGCTTTCGAGCAGGCCGCCGCGCTCGACCCGACGCTTTCCGAAGCCCACACCGCGCTCGCCGAAATCGCCTTCTTCTTCCTCGACGATCAAGCGCTCGCCGAACGCGAAGCGACCGCCGCCATTCGCATCGACAACAACAACTTCGGCGCGCACCGGATACTTTCGCGCGTCTACGCGCTCAAGGCCGGACTCGATTCCGACAAGCTCGACCGCGCCGCCGCCGACCGCGCCGTCGCCGAACTGAAAGAAGTGCTCCGCATCGATCCGAACGACTCGGAGGCGCTGGCCTTGCTCGGCGAGTTCTACGCGGCGACGGGACGCGACGCCGAGGCCATCGAAGCCTTCAAGCGTTGGATGGGCGCGCCCGCTACGGTTGATACGAACTTCTACAAAGTCATCACGCAGGGGCGCGAACTTTCGCCCGACGCCGCCGCCGCGCGTCTCGCCGAGGCGTTGCTCAAAGCGGGACGCACCGCCGAGTCGGTTGACGCCATCCGCCGCGCGCTCGCCATCAACCCTGAGAACAACCGTTATCTCGCGCTGCTCGGCGAAGCGATTGACGCGGGCGGCGACGGGCAGGTCGCCATCACCGAGTTGCAGCGCATGATCGTGGCGAACCCGGCCAACCTCGCCGCCATCAGTTTGCTCGCGCACGCGCAGGCGCGTTCCGGCAAAGTTGACGAAGCGGTGGCGACGCTGCGCGCCGCCATCACCACGCGCGCGGGCGACACGCGCGAGCAGCAGCAGCAACGCCGCCGCCTTGTGGACGACCTCGCCACAGTGCTCTCCGGCGCGCTGCGCTACGACGAAGCCATCGCCACCTACGAAGACCAGCTCAAAGCGCGCGGCATCACCGCTGATAAACCGCTTGCCGCCGACAGCGACAAAGAAGCCGCGCGCCCAACGCTCGAACACATACTCAACTTGCAGCGGCAGGCCGGACGCCTCGACGACGCACTGGCAACCGCCGGGCGCATGCGCCGCCTGCTCGGCGCAGACGACCCGCGTGCGGATTTTTATTCCATCACCGTGCTGCGCGAGCAGGGCAAGCGGCGCGAGGCGCTCGATGCCGTGCGCGCGGCGCGTCTGAAGTTTCCTGAGATGGCGGAGTTTTTGAATCTGGAAGCCGAGACGCTGGCCGAACTCGGCCAGATCGAAGAGGGCGCGGCGCTTCTGCGCGCGCGCATCACGGGACGGGTCGAGGACGATTATCCGGCGTATATCTCCATCGCGAATCTCTACCTGCAAGCGGGACGGGGCAAGGACGCGGTCGAGGCGGCGCGCAAAGCGCTCGCGCTCGTGCCGCCCGGTAACTCGCAGCTCCTCACGCAGTCGCTCATCATGCTCTCGTCCGCGCAGGAACGCGCGGGCGACACGAAAGGCGCGGAAGAGTCTCTGCGTCGCATCCTCTCCAAATCGCCCAACGACGCGACCGCGCTCAACAACCTCGGCTACTTTCTCGCCGAGCGAGGCGAGCGTCTCCCCGAAGCGCTCGACATGATCAAGCGCGCCGTGAAATCAGAGCCGACCAACCCCAACTATCTCGACTCGCTCGGCTGGGTCTATTTCAAACTCGGCCAGCTCGACGAGGCCGAACGCCACCTGAACGACGCCGCGCGCCGCAACACGCGCTCCTCCACCGTTCAGGAACACCTCGGCGACCTCTACCAGAAACGCGGCAAACCCGAAGAAGCGCGCGCCTTCTGGCGCAAAGCCATCGGCCTGACCACCGACGCCTCCGACATCACCCGCCTCAAAGCCAAAATCGGCGGCGACGCGAGCAAATAAAAAACATGATTCGGGCTTATATCTGTCGCGCGCGTTTACACATCTAATTCCTTGCGGCCTGCGCCATTCCGGTGATAAATGTAGAAAGGAGGATAGAGTAAATGACGGCGAGAAAGACTATTTCAAAAAAAGCCAACGGCGGCGCAGGCAAGGATAGTGGTCGTAATGTAAAAACCACTGCCGCGAGCGCACTCGCACAAGTGCCGCTCCCGCGCTCCCGTAGGACTGAAAGCTCGCGTTCCCGCCGCACCACGTCATCTGCCGATGAACTTGGGTTGCGTGCGTGGCAGACTACATATAAGAACAACCATAATAACGGAGAGGCATAGACCTATTAATGCCGCCGATTACTTACGATACGTCAATTTTCACGAGCTATAAACCGGAAGGTTTCCCTTCCGGTTTTCTTTTTTCCGCCGTTGTCATCCAAGAATTGATTGCGAGTGCGAACGACGATTCCGAAGTGAATAGATGGGTTGCAGCGCGCCACGCTTTCGAGAGGGAGCGGCGTTTGATTGTTCCCAACTCAGCAGATTGGTTGATGGCTAGCAAGGTACTCTACTGGTTGATGCAAAAACGCAAGAAAGCAGCCGGCGGCAAATCGCCGCCGCTAAAGGCCGGAGCTAGCCAGCGCATGGCGCTCGATGCCCTGATCGCCGTCAGTGCGCGCCGCCACAAAGCAACCGTCGTGACGCTTAACTATCGTGACTTTGAAGCAATTCGATATTACTGCAACGTCAAAGTAATTAAAGCCTCCGATTACTTCGGACGATAGAAATAACCCCTAAAACCCTTCAATATTAAGTCTTACAGTTATCTTCGCGGATGTAGTCAGACCGTGTAAATTTGACATATTGACGGTGTGCGGGTCGCACGCTACACTGCCTTTAGTCTGATCGATTGCCCCTTTTCGGTCTGACCACGAGCTAAACCCTCCTCTCGGTTTCAAAGTTTAAGAAAAAGAGAGAGTCGTACCCCCGATGACGCGCAACAATTTGTTCCCCCGTACAGGTGTGCGTGTGCGCCGTAGCCACGCACGATTCGCGCTCCCCGCTATCGCCTGTCTTTTGGCTGCTCACGCGTTCGCCGTGAGCGCCGCCGCGCAGACGAAAACCACGCGCCCCGTCGCACGGCTCATCGGAGCCACGACGGGCGGCATCTCGCCGCACGGCGAGGTGCGCGAGACGAACGCGCGCCTCGTGACGGCTTCGATATCGAACGCTCCCGCCGCCGCCACGCGCGCGCGCACGACGACCGCGCGCCTCGCGCCGACCGGCATGGAGCAGCGCGCCTTCGAGTTGATCAACGCCGAGCGGCGCGCGCGCGGCGAGTCGCCGCTCGTCTGGGACGCGGAGTTGACGCGCATGGCGCGACTGCATTCGGAGAACATGGCCGAGCGCAACTTTTTCGATCATACGAACCCGCAAGGGCAGAACATGATGATGCGCGCGCGCACGCAGGGCGTCAGCGGCTGGCGCGCGATTGCCGAGAACATCGCGTATAATTCCGGCTACGACGATCCGGCGGCCTTCGCCGTCGAGCGCTGGCTGATTTCGGTCAAGCATCGCGAGAACATGCTGCGCGGCAGTTTCACGCATTCCGGCATCGGCGTGGCTCGCGCGTCCGACGGTCGCGTCTTTTTCACACAGGTTTTCGTCACGCGCTAGAGCCGCCGGAAGGCGAGTCAAAAAATTTGAGGCGGCTGGCGCTCAAACTCTACGAGAGGCCAGCCGCCTTAACTTTTGCGCGGCCAAATTCTGGTGAAATTTTGTCAGACGCGACGTTCACACTTCCCTCATACGCCAAGATCAATTTCACGTTGCGCGTACACGGGCGACGCCCGGACGGCTATCACGAAATTGAAACCCTCTTCCAGACCATCACGCTCCGGGACGAACTCACGTTCGGCGCGCTCGAACGTGAGCGATTTGAACTCAACTGCACCGCCGACGCGCCCGCCGACGACATCCCCTGCGACGAGACGAATCTCGTCCATCGTGCCGGGGCAGCTTTGCGCGAACATTTCGGCATCAGTCGCGGGGCGCGCGTCGAACTGCGTAAAAAGATTCCTTCGGGCGGCGGTCTGGGCGGCGGTTCGTCAAACGCTGCGGTCGCCCTCGTCGGCCTCGCGCGCCTGTGGGAGATAGAGACGGACAGGGCGACGCTCGCACGCATCGGCGCGCGGCTCGGCGCGGACGTGCCCTTCTTCCTGACGGGCGGCACGGCGCTCGGCACGGGGCGCGGCGCAACTATTCTCCCGCTCGCCGACGCCCCCCCGGCGCATTTACTGTTGGTCACGCCGAACGTCCAAGTCTCGACCGCAGAGGCTTATAAATCGCTCGACGCGCCCGCCTTGACAAAGCCTATTTCGCCCGTTAATCTCGCTGTTTCGCGCACGCAGGCCGAAATTTCAGGTTCGCTCCGTGCGGTGCTGGCAAACGATTTCGAGCGGGTCGTCTATCGTCTCTATCCCGAAATCGAGCGCGCGCGTGATGCGCTCAAGGCGGCGGGCGCGCAGGGGGCGCTGCTTTCAGGCAGCGGCGCAAGCGTCTTCGGACTCTTTGACAGCGCACGACACTGCGAGCGAGCACAAGCGAGTTTAAAGGTCGAGGCGGGCTGGCGTGTCTTCGCCTGCGCGACCCTTTCAAGGCGGGCATACGAGGAAGCGTTCGGCGCGGGCAGGTTTTTGTGAGCGTGCGTTTCTGCCAAAGAGAGCGCGCGAGAAATTGGGGCGTCGCCAAGTGGTAAGGCACCGGTCTTTGGATCCGGCATTCGTAGGTTCGAATCCTTCCGCCCCAGCCATTCTTCAAAAGTTTCAAGTTTCAGGTTTCAGGTTTCAAGTTACAGAACTTCAAACCTGAAACCTGAAACCTGAAACTTGAAACTTTTTATGAGTACGACCGGCGGCATCAAAGTTTTTTCCGGCAACGCGAACCGCGAGTTGACGCTGGAGATTTGCAACTACCTGAGTTGCGATCCGGGCAGCGCGACCATCGGGCGTTTCTCCGACGGCGAGTTCAACTTTCAGATCACCGAGAACGTGCGCGGCGGCGACATCTTCATCGTCCAGCCGACGTGCCCGCCGACGGACGCGAATTTGATGGAACTGCTCGTCATGCTCGACGCCTTCCGCCGCTCGTCTGCCGAGCGCGTGACGGCTGTGATTCCGTATTACGGCTACGCGCGTTCGGACAAAAAGGATCGCCCGCGCGTGCCGATTGCCGCCAAGCTCGTCTCGAATTTGATCGCGACCGCCGGGGCGCACCGTGTCCTGACGATGGACTTGCACGCCGCGCAGATTCAAGGCTTCTTTGACATCCCGGTTGACCACTTGTATGCCGCGCCCGTCTTCATCGGCCACTACCAGCAGAACCCGATGCCGAATCTGACGGTGGTAGCGCCCGACACGGGCGGCGCGGAACGCGCGCGCGCTTATGCGAAACGTTTGAACGCCGAACTCGCGCTCTGCGACAAGCGGCGCGAGAAGGCGAACGTGGCCGAAGTGATGAACGTCGTCGGCGACGTGCGCGGGCGCAACTGTCTCGTCGTTGACGACATGTGCGACACGGGCGGTTCGCTGACGAAGGTGGCGAAGGCTTTGAAGAGCGCGGGCGCGGAGAGCATCCACGCCTGTTTCACTCACGCCGTTTTGTCCGGCCACGCCTGCGAGCAGTTGGCGAAGTCAGACATCGAGCAGGTCGTGACGACCAACACGATCCCGTTTAACGGGAGCAAGAACGAAGTTGATAACATCAAGGTTTTAAGCATCGCGCCGCTGCTGGCGAAAGCGATCAAGTCGATCCACGAGGAGACCAGCGTCTCTTCGCTCTTCGTGTGAAGGGCAAAAACTGAGCGTGAACACGCTAGAAAGAGCGAGTTGGAAATTATGGCAGAGAGAAAAGAGTTTACGATTCAAGCGACGCGCCGCGAGGGGCGCGGCAAAAACGATGCGCGCCGCGTGCGCGCCGCAGGCCGGGTGCCTTTGACGATTTACGGCGGCGAAGGCGATTCGGTCTCCGCCTCGGCGTCGCTCGCCGAACTGGCGGCCATCCTGCGCACCGAGAGCGGCCACAACACCATCTTCACACTCGACATAGATGGTGAGGGCGGACACGATGTGATGTTCCTCGACCGCCAGATCGACCCGGTGCGCGGTCGCCTGGTGCACGCCGATTTGCGTCGCCTCGTGCGCGGCCAAAAGATCGAAGTCGCCGTGCCGCTGCACCTGACGGGCGAGCCCGTCGGCGTGACCGAAGGCGGCGGCGTTCTCGAACAGATGGTGCGCGAGATCAACATCCGCGTCAGACCGCGCGACATTCCCGACTCGATTGATCTCGACGTCTCCAACCTCGGCGTCCACGACGTGCTGCACGTCTCGGATTTACAGGTGGCTGACAACATCGAAATCCTGAATGAGGCTGACACGGTGCTTGCCACCGTTGGCATCATCGCCGAAGAGCCGGTCGAAGCTCCTGTGGCGACCGATGAAGAAGGCGCGGAGCCGGAAGTCATTGGCAAGGGCAAGAAGGACGACGAGGGCGAGGAAGCCTAACGGAGTTTACGGACTTTGGGAAAAGGATAAGGGGGAAGGGGCAAAGGTTGTTCAGCGTCGTGCGACTCAGCCGAGTCCGCTTCACTTCCTTTACCGCTTATCCTTTACCGCTTCCGCTGTTTTCTGATGCTTATCGTCGGGCTGGGCAATCCGGGCGCGCAGTATGAATGGACGCGCCACAATCTCGGCTTCATGGTCGTGGATTTGTTGGCGCGCGAGGCGGGGCGCGAGGTGAAACGCGCCGAGTGCCGCGCGCTCGTCGGGCGAGCCGAGATTGAAAACACGCCCGTCGAACTCGTCAAGCCGCAAACTTACATGAATTTGAGCGGCGAGTCGGTTCAATGCCTGCTTGCCAAGCGCGAGTTGAAACCGGCGACCGGCCTCGTCGTCATCAGCGACGATCTTGCGCTGCCGTTCGGCACGCTCAGGTTAAGACAGCGCGGTTCGAGCGGCGGCCACAACGGTTTGAAGAGCATCATCGCGCAAACGGGCACGGACGAATTTATCCGCCTGCGCATCGGGATTCAACCCGAACACCCGCTCGCCGACGCCAAGCGATACGTCCTCGAACGTTTCCCCCAAAGCGCGCGCACCGAGTTGGAAAAAGTTTTAGAACGGAGCGCCGAAGCGATCCGCGCCGTCCTCCGCGACGGCATTGACAAAGCAATGGCAACGTATAACTGAACGATGAAGTAGGAACACGGAACGATGAACTGAAGATAAACGCTTTTACTTCATCCTTCATCGTTCCCACTTCATGGTTTCAACCTTTCCTTCTTGCTTCCGCCACAAGGCCGAGGCTAGACATCCATAAGGAGGATGAATTTTGGCTGAGAAGAGAATTTACGAAGTGGTCTTCATCATAGACCCGGCGACGGGCGAAGAAGACTCGACCCGCCTCGTCGAAAACCTGCAAAAAATCGT
>DASQDV010000020.1:0-9337 GCA_035633995.1 Pyrinomonadaceae bacterium
ACGGCGACGCGAACGGCGCGCCGACGTAGAAAGGGAAGTCGCCCCGTTTGTTAATTGCCCGCGTCGGCGGCGGCGTCGCTGTTCTGTCGCTCCTGCTCCAACTCGCGCTCGCCTTCCTCCTGAAGTTTGCGCCCTTCGCGTTCGAGTTCCTTGTCCTGTAAACCCTGCGCGACACTCTCTTTGGCGCGGCCTTCCGCGATCTTCATCTCCGCCTGCACGCGCCCTTCCACCTCGTCTATCGCGGCGGGTTCGCCCGTCTCCTCCTGCGTCGTCACCTTGTCCGGATCAATAGACATCTCTCAACACCTCCTCCTCAAGAAGCCTGACTGCATCGAAATTATTTCGGGCATCGTCTCACTCTTCGCTCCGTGCGGTCAAATCGCAGGCCGCCAGCCGCGCCCGTGAAAATATTTTCCACGGGGGCTTGACTCTGTAGTCAGCTACAGGGTTTATAATGTTCACATGATGAAAACGGCCAAACAATTTGAGGGACGACGAGAGGGGCGCTCGCTTCGCATCGGCGAGGTGGCGGCGGCATCGGGCATCGGCGTAGAGGCACTGCGTTTTTACGAGCGGCGCGGCCTGCTCGGTCGCCCCGCGCGCACCGCGTCGGGCTATCGCGCTTACGACGCCTCGGTGCTCGAACGCCTCGCCTTCATCAAACGCGCGCAGGCCATCGGCTTTTCGCTCGACGAGATCATGGGGATTCTGGAGACGCGCGGGCGCGGCGAGGCGCCCTGTCTTGAGGTGCGCGATGCGGCGCGGCGCAAACTCGCGGAACTCGACAAGCGCCTCGCCGAACTGCGCCGCTACCGCAACGAACTGGCGCGCACGCTCGACGAATGGGACGAGCGCGGCATCGAAGAAGGCCAATTCTGCGGCCTCATCGAACACAGCCACGTCCACGCGCCCACAGGCGGCGTAGCAGCGGCGACGACGCCGCGCGTGCCCGCGCGCAATAGAACGAACAAGGGGAAGCAAATATGAGTACCACGACAACGAAAGAGCGTTTGAATCAAACGACCACGAAAGACGCGGCGAAGATCAGCGAGACGGGCGACTCCGCCGCCGCCGCGTTCGACACGCAGGCCGAACAAGCGGAGCGCGCCCGTCATGGCGAAGAAGTGGAGCGCGTTGACCTGTCGCTTGCGGGGATGACGTGCAACGCCTGCGCGCGTCGTATCGAGCGCAGGCTCACGAACGCGAAGGGCGTGCAGAGCGCGAGCGTCAACTTCGCAACGGCGCGGGCGCGAGTCGAATACGACCGGCGCGCGACCCGCCCGGCGCGTTTGATCGAGACCATCGAAGAGATCGGGTACGGGGCGAGCGACGCGGCGGCGGAAGGCGCGGCGGACAGGGAGCAGGAAGCCCTGCGCGCGGAGCAGGCAGAACTGCGCCGTCGCTTCATCGTCGCGGCGGTGCTCTCCCTGCCCGTGCTTCTCATCGCGATGTCGCACGGGCGCATCGCGCTTTTCAACGTCCCCTGGATTAACTGGGTGCAACTCGCCCTGACGCTGCCCGTCGTCTGCTACAGCGGCTGGCCTTTCTACAGGGGCGCGTGGACGGCGCTTCGCCATCGCGCGGCGGACATGAATACGCTGATCGCGATAGGCACGGGCGCGGCCTTCATCTATTCGCTCGTCGTCACGATTGCGCCGCAAATAGTCGTCGCAGATCATTCCGCGATGACGGGCATGGGTGGTGGCGTCGCCGCCGCCGCTATGCCGGTTGCGCCGGTTTACTACGAGGCGGCAAGCGTCATCATCGCGCTCATCCTTTTGGGGCGTCTGCTCGAAGATCGCGCGCGGAGCAAGACTTCCGACGCGATCAAACGCCTGTCCGGGCTGCAACCGCGAACGGCGCGCGTCGTCCGCACAAACGGGCTGGAGGTTGACGTTCCCATCGAAGAGGTTGAGGTCGGCGACACAATTGTTGTCAGGCCGGGTGAGAAGATTCCGGTTGACGGCATCGTTTTGGAGGGCGCGTCGGCGGTGAACGAGGCGATGTTGACGGGCGAGAGTATGCCCGTCGAGAAGTCTGCCGGCGCAGAGGTCATCGGCGCGACGATCAACGGAACGGGGAGTTTCCGTTTTCGCGCGACGAAGGTGGGGCGCGACACGGTGCTCCAACAGATCGTGCGAATGGTCGAACAGGCGCAGGGCGAGCGTGCGCCGATTGCGCGCCTCGCAGATGTCGTGAGCGGTTATTTTACGCCCATCGTGATCTGCGTGGCGATTGCGGCGTTCGTCGTGTGGTTCATCGCCGCGCCCGTCGAGTCGCGCCTGAGTTACGCGCTCGTGAGTTTCGTCTCGGTCTTGATCATCGCGTGCCCGTGCGCGCTCGGGTTGGCGACGCCGACCGCCGTGATGGTCGGCACGGGACGCGGCGCGGAGCACGGCATCCTCGTCAAAGGCGGCGCGGCTCTGGAGACGGCGCACCACCTGACGACCATCGTGCTCGACAAGACCGGCACGATCACGGAAGGGAAGCCTGCCGTGACGGACGTGTTGACGGCAGGCCGCTTCAACGACGACGAACTGCTCAGTCTCGCCGCCTCGGCCGAGCGCGGGAGCGAGCACCCGCTCGGTGAAGCAATCGTGCGGCGCGCACAGGCGCGCGGACTTGAGCACGCCAATGTTTCGCGGTTCAACGCGCTCGCGGGGCACGGCATCGAGGCCGAGGTCGAAGGGCGCAGCGTGCTGCTCGGAAATCTCAGGTTGATGACGGAGCGCGGCGTGCCGACGGGTGATTTGGAGGAACGCGTCGAGGCTTTGAGGGCGGCGGGTAAGACCGCCGTTTACGTCGCGGTTGACGGCGCACCGGCCGGTGTCTTTGGCGTCGCCGACGAGATTAAGGCCGAGTCGAAAGAGGCCGTCGGCGCGCTCCGCCGTCTGGGGTTGGAAGTGGTGATGTTGACGGGCGACAACAGGCGTACGGCGGAGGCCGTGGCGCGCGAGGTCGGCATCACACGCGTGCTGGCCGAAGTGTTGCCGGAGGGCAAGGCGGCGGAAGTGAAAAGGTTGCAGGCGGAAGGCAAGCGCGTGGCGATGGTCGGCGACGGAATCAACGACGCGCCCGCGCTCGCGCAGGCCGACATCGGCATCGCCATCGGGACGGGCACGGACGTTGCCATCGAAGCGTCGGACATCACTTTGATTCGCGGCGATTTGCGCGGCGTGGTCACGGCCATCGCGCTCTCGCGCCGGACGATCAAGGTGATCAAGCAAAACTTGTTCTGGGCGTTCATCTACAACACGCTCGGCATCCCGCTCGCGGCGGGCGCGCTCTATCCTCTGACGGGGTGGCTGCTCTCGCCCGTCTTTGCGAGCTTGGCGATGGCGCTGTCGTCCGTCTCGGTGGTGGCAAACAGCCTCAGGCTGCGCCGTTTTCGGATGTGATCGCTTTGCGCCTCGCGCGCCTCCCGCGTAAGTAGAGTTTCCACGCGGGAGGCGCGCGAGGCGCAAGGGAAAACGAAATAAGGAGGACTGGCAGGTTATGGACACGACCGAAATTTTTGTGTTGGCGGCGGGCGTCGGGTTGATTGCGCTCGTCCTGTGGTATTTCTTCGCGGGCGAGGGCGTGCGCGCGGCGGCCAGCGTGACGGCGGCGGGCGTGCAGCGTCTGAAAGTGTCTGTCAAGGGCGGCTACACGCCGGACGTGATCGTCGTGAAACGCGGCGTGCCCGTCGCGCTCGATTTTTACCGCGACGAGACGAATTCCTGCACGGAGCAGGTCATCTTCGGCGACTTGCGCATCAGCCGCATGCTCCCCGCCTTCAAGACGACGCGGATCGAGTTCACGCCCGAACGCGCGGGCACGTTTACGTTCAACTGCGGCATGAACATGGTGCGCGGCAAGTTGATCGTGGAGGATTGACATGCAACTTCCGGCGCGCCGGCGGCGACGAGCTATCTTCCGGGTCGCCGCAAATTGGCGCGGCAGAGATTGTTCATGTTAGATTAACGACAACCGGACGGTTGAAGACAGGCATCAGAAACTACGACAAGTTTATGCGGCAAACGGCTCTCATCTTCGGCATGCTTCTCACGCTCGCGGCGGGCGTGTGGACGTGCGCGCCGTCCGCCGACGCCGCACCGTGCGCGCACGACACAGACGCGCACGCCTCCGCAACGGCATCCGATGAACACGACTGCTGCCTTGCGCGCATCGGCCAGCCGGACGCGCATCACCCTGCATCGCCCGAAATCTCGCACGAAGCGACGCACCAACAATCAACGCACGAACAATCAACCCTGCAAACTCAGACCGCCGCGTCGCACGCCGGGACGCATTGCGACTCTGCACGCGACTCCGCGCGCGACACGCACGGAGAAGAGGCGGCTGCTGCGGGCGGCGATTGCGGGCGTTCGTGTTTTGAATGTTGCGCGGGGCGCTCAGGCCAGACGCCGACGACGGCTGTAGTCGCCGCGCCCGAACAGGGCAAAGCGAAGCGCGACGCGGCACACGCAACGCCCGCCGCGCGTCAACTGTTCGCACACGCATCGCCGGACATCTCACACCTCGCGCCTTCGCAGCACGCGCCGCCTCAAAACGAGCAGCGCCGCCACATTTTGATCAGCGTCTTTCTCATCTAGCGTCTCTTCAGACGTTTCCGGCCTGCTGCGCGCCCGCGCAAAAGTTCCCGCCGGAAGCGCGCACCCTTCTTTAACGTCAATTTAAAATATTGTTCGAGCGCGCGGCGCGGAAGAATTCGCTGACCGGCGCAGACACGAAAAGGGGTTTTGAGAGATGCTGAAGCACGTACTGAAATTTTTGAGCAGCAACTTACGGCACACGCGCCTGCGCGTGTTCGCCGCCGTCGCCTTGCTCGTCGCCACCGCAGGCGCAGGAGGGGCACAGGCACAACATGATCAGCACGGCGGCCACGTCGCCCCGAAGAAGGCCGCGCCGAAAAAGATCGTAGCCAAACGTCATAAGCCTGCGCCCCGCCGGAGAGCGCAACCCGCCTCCGCGCCGAAGCCTGCTGCCAAAAGGGACGCAACCCACACAGGCCACGACATGCACGTCATACAGGACGCGGCGCAACCGGCGGCAGCGACGCCCGCGTCGCCATCACCCGCCGCAACGCCGTCGAATGTAACGAACGTGACGAACGAAGTTGCGCCCGCCGCCGCGCCTTCGCCCGCGCACACGCATACACACGCGGCGCCGGCGCAGCCGTCGAGTCCGCCTCCTGCCACGCAGCAGGCCGCACCGGCGATGACCGCGCAGCCCGCGAAACCTGCGGAAGTGGATCACAGTATGCACACGCCCGCCGCGAAAGAGGCGGGCACGCCGGAGAAGAAGACGCCCACGCCCATCATCGATCATAGCTTGCACACGGGACACGATGCCGCCGCAGCGCCGAAGGAGCCGGAAGCCGAAGGCGTCAAAGTCGTCTCGGAAGGGGAAGTCAACGAGTTGATGGTGATGTCTGCGGAGGGCATGGGCATACGCAACGGCGCGAGCCGCAACAACTTCACGCCGATGGGACAGATGGGATCGGGCACGGCATGGCAACCCGCCACCTCGCCGATGTACATGACGCACAAGTTCTCCGGCGACTGGCTCTTTATGTTTCACTACGAGACGAAGATCGGCGTCAATGCGCAGGGCGGCCAGCGCGGCGTGACGAAATTCGAATCGCAAAACTGGTTCATGCCGATGGCCTACCGGCGCGTCGGCAAGGGCACGCTGCAACTGCGCGCTATGGTCAGCCTCGAACCGCTGACCTTTTCCGGCCAGGGTTCGCCGCAGCTTTTCCAGACCGGGGAAGTTTACAAAGGCCGCCCCATCGTTGACGCGCAGCACCCGCACGATCTGTTTATGGAACTCTCGGCGCAGTACACGGTGCCGGTGGGCGAGCGCGCGACGTGGTTCACGTATTTCGGTTTTCCGGGCGAGCCTGCGCTCGGCCCCGTCGCCTTCATGCACCGCACGTCCGCCTCGGAGAACCCGACCGCGCCGCTCACACACCACCTGCAAGATTCGACGCACATCGCCTTCGGCGTCCTCACCACCGGCTTCACCTATCGCGGACTCAAACTCGAAGGCTCTATCTTCAACGGGCGCGAACCCGACGAGCGGCGCTACAACTTCGAGCGCGGAGCGTTCAATTCACGCTCGGCGCGTCTCTCGTTTGCGCCGAACAAAAACTGGACTTTTCAAGTCAGTCACGGCTTCCTGCGCAACCCCGAACAGTTGCATGAGGGCGACGTGCGGCGCACGACCGCCTCCGTCCAGTACAACCATGCGTTCACGCGCGGCAACCTTGCGGCGGCCTTCATCTGGGGGCGCAACCACGAAAGCCACGACGGCGAGTTGTTCAATCTCAACGGCTACACCTTCGAGACGACCGCGAACTTCCTCGACCGGAATTATCTCTACACGCGGCTCGAACTCGTTGACAAAAGCGAACTGCTCAGCCATGAGGAACTCGACCGGCTCGGCTTCGCACACGGCACGCACCCGCAGTTTCGCGTTGGCGCGTACACCTTCGGCTACGTGCGCGACGTGTGGAACACGGATAAAGTGTCGGTGGGCGTCGGCGGCGATCTGACTTTCTATTCCAAGCCCGCGCTGCTCGATTCCGTTTACGGCAGCAACCCGAAGTCCTACAAGTTCTTCATACGCCTGCGCCCCGCGCGCATGAAGATGGACGGGCACAGCGGACACGGCACTGAGAAGAAAAGCAGCGGCGGCGCGCACGACAAACATTGATCGAGTACAAGAAACGTAAGGAGAGACATTTTCCCATGAAGGCAGATAAAAATATTAAACTCGCGCTCGCGTGCGCACTGTTGCTCGCGGCGTCCGTTCTGTTGCAGGCTTGCGGCGGCGCGTCCTCCGAACAGTCGGCTTCGCGTTCCCCTCAACCCGCCGCAACGCCGCGCAAAGAACAGACGGCGCCGAAGACCGCGCAGGTCGTCCCGCAAGCGGCGCACGACAACGGCGGCGGCACGGCGCAGCAGGCGGCGGGGGCTGACCCGCACGAGGGACATTCGCACGGCGCACCGGGGCGCGTGCCGCGTTTCGCCACCGCGCCGGCGGACTTGAAGAACCTGCCGCCCGTGCTTTCGGCGGCGCAGTTCACGGGCAAGACGCGCATGGCCTACGCGGCGGTTAAAGAGATACCGCAGACCATCGCGCAGCTTCCGTGCTACTGCTATTGCGACGAGGGCTTCGGTCACAAGAGTTTGCAGACCTGCTTCGTGGACGACCACGCCGCGCATTGCGCCGTCTGCGTCGAAGAAGCTCTGCTCGCCTACAAATTGCAGAAAGAGGATCGGCTCACGCCCGCGCAGATACGCGAACGCATCATCGCGCAGTACGGCGGCGACAACTAAAAGCGCGCTTTAAATTCTTCTTTGCATCTTAACGTCTTAACTTTGCGCCTCCGGCGTGAACGATTTCACGCCGGAGGCGCAAAGTTAAGACGTAAGGCGCGAAGGGTTGAATGTTGATTCGACGGGAGAAGTTTGTGATGAAAAGGTTGTTGATGAGCGTCGCATTGCTGTCGCTGGCCTTCGTGTCAATTGCGGCGACGGCGCGGGCGCAGGAAGAGGCTGCCGGCGCGGCGATGAAACTTGAAGGGCAGATCGTCTGCTCGGTCTGCTGGTTTGAAGCGGACGACCGGACGAAGACGCCTTACGGCACGGCTGCCGACATGAAATGCGCGGCTGACTGTGCGGCGAAGGGCATCGACGCCGCGCTCGCCGTGCGCGAGCGGGAAGGGAACAGCTTCGCGCTCTATTTGCTCGAAGACGGGCGCTTCGACAAGAAGGCTAAAGACTGGCTCGCTCTGATGGGCAAGCGCGTGGAAGTCGAGGGCACGCTGCGGACGGCGAAAGAGAAGAAGTATTTGAAGGTTGACGCTTTGCAGGTCGTTGCGGGCGCGAACGGCGACGCGATGGCTGCTCCCCGGTCGCTCCTGCAAGACCCGAAAGTCATCGGCACGGAAGTCGAGTTCGCGCTCAAAGACCTGTTCGGCACGGAGCAGAAGTTGAGCGCGTTTCGCGGGCGCATCGTCGTGCTGAATTTCTGGGCGACCTACTGCGTGCCGTGTCGCAAGGAGATGCCGGAACTCGCGGCGATACAGAACGATTACGCCGCGCTCGGCGTGCAGGTCATCGGCGCGTCAGCCGACGCGGCGGACGCGAGAGCGTCCGTGTTGAAGTTCATCAAGGAGACGAAACTGAACTTCCCCGTCTGGCTCGGCGCGAGCGTGGGCGACATGCAGAAGTTCGGACTCGCGCCCGCGCTCCCCGGCACGGTCATCATCGGGCGCGACGGGCGCATCGTCTGGCACAAGAGCGGCATCATCAAAGAAGCCGAGGTGAAGCAGGAGATCGATAAATTGCTGGCGCAGGCGACGCGAGAGGAGAAGAAAGCGCGGCGCGAGTTGACCGCCGCGCACGCGGAACACACGGACGCGTCATCCGTGCCTTCTTGACCCTCTTGACCGGGCGAAGGCCGCGCCGTGAGCGGGGCAGGAAACGAAAATAAAGAGCGTTGGGTTTACGGGGTGCGCGTGCTCTCGAAGCAGATTCCGCGCGCGACCGTGCGCACGACTTTAACTTACAAGTTCCACCCGCGCCTGACCGCCGGGGTGGAATACAACCCGGGCGCGGACGAAATTGCGCCCATCGCGAATTTGCTGATTTTAACGGAGACCCGGAGGCGTCCCGCGCTCATGCTCGGCACGAGTTCGGATCGCATCGGCACGCCTTCCGGCCAGTCGTACTACATGACTGTGAGCAAGAGCCTGCGGCGCGAGACCGGGCTGCCGATTGCGCCCTACGTGGGCGTGGTCTATGGCACGTTCCAGCACAGGGTCTTGCCCGTCGGCGGGATGAACATTCAGCTGGGCAGGAATTTCTCCGCGCTCATCACGCACAACGGCATCAACATGCACCCGATCCTGAATTACACGTACAACCGCCACGCCTTTTCCCTCATCATGGTGAAGAGCAAGTATCCGGGCGTGAGTTACAGCATCGCTTTCTAAAACTTGGGAAAGGGGAAGGGGTAAAGGGTAAAGGGAACAGGCGAGAGAAGAGGTGCGCGGCTTGAGTTTTAAAACCCATTCCCCTTTTCCCCTTCCCCTTGTACCTTGTTTTGCTTGCTTTCCCCTTTTCCGTTTACCCCTTCTGCCTGTAAGATGTGCGCGTAATAACAAAAAGGCGCGACACAGTCGAATATCTCTCCCCCGCTTGACGAGCGAGCACTCTTTTGGTTCTCCCCCTCTCAGGTGTCGCAGCCGAACGCTTAATTTAGTTTGCAAGGAGGAGAAGCATGAAATCATTCCCGCGACAACTCGTCTGCGCGCTCCTGTGTG
>DASQDV010000021.1:0-9037 GCA_035633995.1 Pyrinomonadaceae bacterium
GATTCCTGCGTGAAGCTGAACGGAGTGGTGTTCGCAGGCACGTTGTCCGTCAGCACGACGTTGGTTGCGTCGGTCGTGCCGATGTTGGTCAGCGTGATCGTATAGAAGACGGATTGACCGGCGACGGCCTCGAACGCCCCCGTCTTCTCCACGCTCATGTCGGCGGTCAACTGATCCTCCTGCGCGCGAACGCTCGCCGCCGCCGCCAGACTTAAGACGAGCGCGGCGGCCAGGCAAAATAATGCGCGTGCGAAGTGGCTGCGCGTGCGCGCGCGTTTAGTCCGTCCCGGGGGTTGTGTCTTCTCTGTGCTTCGCTGTTTCATTTCCGACGATTCTCCTTGTGGGCAACTCGACGCTTGATGTTTAAACGGATGAGGAGATGCTTTTCACGGCGCGTTCTGAACTGAGGGCTTGGAATGTCGCTCGTCGCGCTCTTGGACGCATTCTATCTGCGCCCGCCCGGCCTGTAAATGATAAACGGAGCGCGGCGGGAAAAAGCTCGCGCCGCTCGCGTCTTTCGCACACGCTTCGCCTGCCGGTATTTACCGGCCATCACCGTCGTGACTTCGGGGTGACACAAATGTAAGGAGCACGGTCTTGAAACGCCCGGCTTTTGCATGTAGTCTAAGGCGCAGGTTTGAATTAAGCACGACGACAATTTAGGTTTCAACCAAACTCTGGAAGGAGGGTTATCTCAAGATGCCTGAAGTGGGAGACTTAGCCCCGGACTTCGAACTTGGCTCCAGCCTTGCCAAAGGCAAGAAGGTCAAGCTGTCGGATTTTCGCGGCGACAAAAATGTGGTGCTGGCGTTTTATCCGCTGGCGTGGACGCCCGTCTGAACGGCGCAGATGCCGGCCTACGAAGCAGACCTCGAACGCTTCAAAGGCTATGATGCTCAGGTTCTGGGCATTTCAGTTGACAGCGTCCCGTGCAACACCGCCTGGGCGAACTCGCTCGGCGGACTGTCTTACGATCTCTTGAGCGACTTCGAGCCGAAGGGCGAAGTGGCGCGCGCTTACGGCGCATACCGCGCGGCGGACGGCATTTCCGAACGCGCCCTGTTCATCGTGGATAAGGAAGGCAAGATCGCCTACAAGGACATTCACGACATCTCGGATCAGCCGGACAACGAACAGTTGTTCGACGTGCTGCGCAATCTGTGAAAAGCAGAGGTCAGAGGTTAGAGATTAGAGGTCAGTGAAAGCAAGCTGAAGCCGTCTTAACTAACCTCTGGCCTCTAGCCTCTGACCTCTTAAAATTTATGACAACGCTGGCGAGAAAATGCGTGCCCTTCACGCCGTTCGAGCGCGAACTGGCGAAGAGCAACATCGCGATTGTGACGGCGGGCGGCGTTCACCTGCGCGACGAGGAGCCTTTCAACACGGCTGACGAACTCGGCGACCTCAGCTACCGCATCATCTCGCCCGACGCCGACGCGGCGCAGTTGATGGTCTCGCACCATCACTACGACCATACGGACGCAGACCAGGACATCAACGTCGTCTTCCCGCTCGACGTGCTGCGTGAACTGGCAGCCGACGGCGTCGTCGGCGGACTCGCGCGCAAGCACATCGGCTACATGGGCTACACCATGCAGCTCAAGGCCATGTACGAAGGAACCGCGCCGCAGATCGCCAACGAGATTGACAAGGGCAGCCGCGCCGACGCCGTCGTCTTGACCGGCGGTTGACCGAACGTGTGCCACCGCACGGTCGTTGCGGTTCAACGCGAAATCGAAATGCGCGGCATCCCGACGGTGCTCATCACGGTCAGCCCGGAAGTTTCGGCGCAGATGCGCCCGCCGCGCGCTCTCTATCCGAAGGGCTTTAAGATCGGCAACAGTCTGGGGCGACCGGGCATGCGCGCCCTGCAACGGCAGGTGCTCTCCGACGCGCTCGCGCTGCTTTCCGAGAACACGCGCCCCGGCCAGGTCGTCACGCGCGAATACGCAGAATACGGCGAGCAGTACGATCCGCCTTCGGTCAGGGCGAAATAGGTTTCAAGCTTCAAGTTTCAGGTTTCAAGTTTCAAGCCAGGAACTTCAGACCTGAAACTTGGAACCTGGAACCTGAAACTTTTATGACGATACGAACAATCGGGTTGTTGACGGGCGGGGGCGACGCGCCGGGGTTGAACGCGGTGATTCGCGCGGTGGTGAAGACCGCCGTGAAAGAGTACGGCCTGCGCGTCATCGGGATCGAAGACAGCTTCGAGGGTTTGCTCGGCGAGACGCGCACGCGCGAGTTGAGACTGGCGGACGTGCGCGGCTTGCTGCCGCGCGGCGGCACGATCCTCGGCACGCGCAATCGCGGCAACTTCGTCGAACGCGGCGAGGCGGGCGACGAAACCACGCCCGAAGAGGTTTACCGCGAGGCGACGGACAACTTGAAGCGGCTCGGCATTGACGCGCTCGTCGTGCTCGGCGGCGAAGGCACGCTCGGCATCGCGGCGGAGTTTGATCGTCTGGGCGTGCCCGTCGTCGGCGTGCCCAAGACGATTGACAACGATCTGGCCTTCACGGAATTGACGTTCGGCTTCGTCACCGCGCTCGACATCGCAACCGAAGCCCTCGACCGCCTGCACACGACCGCCGCCTCGCACGACCGCGTGATGGTGCTCGAAGTGATGGGGCGGCACACGGGCTGGATCGCGCTGCACTCGGGCATCGCGGGCGGCGCGGACGTGATCCTCATCCCCGAAATTCCCTTTTCGCTCGAAGCGGTGGCCGAGAAAATTTACGAGCGCGAGCGTTGCGATTCGCAGTTCAGCATCATCGTCGTCGCCGAGGGCGCGCGCGAGGCGGGCGGGCTGGAGATTTATCAAGACCCCGGCGACCGCGAACATGCGCCGCGACTCGGCGGCATCGGCCACCACGTCGCGCGCGAACTCGAACGCGTCACCGGCAAAGAGACGCGCTGCGTCGTCCTCGGACACCTCCAGCGCGGCGGCTCGCCGAACGCTTTCGACCGCATGCTCGCCACCAACTACGGCTCCTACGCCGTGCGCACGCTGATGCGCGGCGAGCATGGCAAGATGGTCGCGCTGCACGCGGCGGACATCGTCACCGTCCCGATCTCGAAAGCCGTCGCCAACATCAAGACCGTCCCCCCCGAAAGCCAACTGATCCGCACGGCGCGCGACACAGGCGTCTCGTTCGGCGCGACCGACGAAGCCGCGCATCACGGCACGGACGGGTGCTGAAAATGGTCGGGGAAAGCGGAAGGGGGAAAGGGGAAAAGTAAAAACCAGGAAGCGTGGCGCAACGACGGCGACCCGGTTTTCAACTCTTTCCCTTTCCCTTTCCTCATTCCCCTTCACCTTTTTCCTTTACCCCTTCCCCCTACTTTCGATATATTCTGAAAACGGAGTGGACTAGAGACAGTGACACAGAACATCAAAGACCGTTTGCAGGCGGAACTCGACGAACTCGACACGGAGTTGCGCGTGCATCTCCCGAAACAGATCAAGACGGCGAAGGAGTGGGGCGACCTGCGCGAGAACGCCGAATACCATGCCGCGCTCGCGCGCCAGCAGTTTGTGCAGGCGCGCATCGGGCAGTTGCGCCAGCGCCTGCGCGAAGTCTCTTCGATTGATGTCACCAAAGTGCCGCACGACAAGGCCGCCTACGGCTCGACGCTCCTGCTCTACGATGCCGAGCGCGACGAGGAAGTGACCTACCGCCTCGTCACGCCCGAAGAGAGCGACCCGCAGGCCGGACTCATCTCGACCACCTCGCCCGTCGGCAAGAGTTTGATGGGGCGCGAAGAAGGCGACGAGGTCGTCGTCCGCACGCCCAACGGCGCGCGCAACTTCGAGATTCGCCGTCTCACCACGCTGCACGACGAGATGAAAGCGAAAGAGTCGGACGCGGGCGATTGAAGGCGCTAACGCCTCACACACGATTCCCGCCCCGCGCGCTCCTCATCCGGACTCTTAACAATTTTGAATATTCGGGCATCGACGGCAGGTGAATGTTGATCATCCGAACCGGGTTCTTATCGCAGGCCGACCATTTCCGGCGTTCGACACTTCAAGCGGGAAGTTCTAATTTGTAAGGAGAACAGTCATGCGACCCTCTATCGCAAGTCTGGGATTAGCGGCGTCAATCGTGGTGCTGTCATGCTTCGCGGGTGAAGCGCGGGGGCAGTCTACGTATGAGACTATGGAGCAACTGCGCCAGCAGCAGATGGAGGCCGCGAGGCGCGATGCGCGCAGGCGCGAGTTGGAGCGGGCTATGGATGAGGTGACGCGTCGGCGCGCGGCGGCGCGCGCCGAGATAGCCCAGCCCATGCCGAAAAGGAAGTTGACGGAGGAGCACAAGCGCTTGCTCTCTCCTTCGGCAAAGGAGCGGGAAGCGTTCGCCTCGTTCCTGCGCCAGCGGCACACGGGCATCGTGCGTCTGTTGTCGCAGGGCGACTGTCGTGTAGACCCGCGCGTGCTGTACGCCGGTTCCTCCCCTTCCTGCGCCGACGCCATCCCGCCCGTGCCGGGCGGCGGGTCGTTCTATTCGTTCAGGAGCGGCGGCCACCAGTGGGGTCTGCGCGCCGACGTGTGGCTGCGCGAAGGGGTGTTTCGCGCCGGGTTCGCGGGCGAATCGCTCGGCTTCCTGACCGCGCTCGGCGACGTGCCGCTCGAAGCCGTGACGCTCGACCGCGCCGGGGTGGATTATCTGGCCGCGTTCTCACCGCCGACTTCGCTTGCGGAGGCGCAGCGACAGTACGAGTTGAATAAGGTTGGATTCCGCGTGCGGAATCACGTCTACGGGGCGGCGATGTACGTGCGGCCGGAGATGACATACGTGCTTCGTTCCATCACGTACAAGGCGGACAGCGAACAGAGCAAACAGCGCAAACCGGCGGACGTGCTCGTCGCCTTCCGCGTCGTGAGCCGCGCGCCCGACGGCAGCGTGACGCTGCTCTGGAAGGAATTGCAGCGGCGGAAAAGCCCTAAACTCAAGATGTAAACAGCGGAAGCGGTTCGTCAGCTATTAATCCCGACAACAAGGAACGTTTGAAATTATGCTCTTACGTCGTTTATTGCTCATCGCGGCGATCTGCTGTGCGCTTGCGTCTCCGGCCACGCGGGGCGCGCTTCAAACGCAGGCGGGCGGGGGGCAGCGCAAGGCTCCTTTTTCCACCCCCGACCAAATTCAGGAAGACATCAAGGCGGTTCCGTGCAAGGGCAACCCCGAACGTCTGGAGGGCGTCAAGGCGCTCTTTATGAAGATGGGCGCGCCGGCCTCAGACATCTCGGTCGAGAAGCTAAACAACGTGGAGAACGTCGTCGTGCGCAAGCAGGGGAACTCGACGGGATTGATCGTCGTCGGCGCGCACTACGACAAAGTCAGTCACGGGTGCGGCGCGGTGGACAACTGGACGGGCATCGTCGCGATAGCGCACCTCTACCGAACGATCAAGGACATGCCGTTGAAGAAGAGCGTGCTGTTCGTGGGTTTCGGCAGAGAGGAAGAGGGGCTGATCGGGTCGCGTGCGATGGTCAAGGCCATCGGCAAAGAAGACCTCCCCCAGTATTGCGCCATGATCAATATTGACAGTCTCGGACTCGGCATCCCGCAGGCGGAGACCGGCATCTCCAGCAAGAAACTGGTCGAGCGCGCCGCGGAGTTAGCCAAGCGCATGCAGATGCCGTTTCAGCAGGGGACGATACGCGAAGGCGACACGGATTCGAGTTCGTTTCTGGAGCGAAAAATCCCCGCCATCGCGCTGCACGGGTTGTCGAACGAGTGGCAGAGAGTTCTGCACTCACACGAAGATAAGGTGTCGAAAGTAAATACGATGAGCGTGTTTATGGGTTACAGGCTGGCGCTCGGACTCTTCGGCGAGGTGGAAAATTCCGCCTGCGATGCTTTCAGATAGTTTGCGCCCGTTCCGGATTCCGGCGCGAAGAGATCGAGTCGGAAGAATTTCGCCCCGCAGAGGAATTTCCCCGTTTGTGTCCTACCTTGACGACTCGCCGAGAAGGCGTGCGAGAAGATTCTTTAACTGTTCGTGATCTTCGAGGTAAGTTAACCAGTCGTTGCCGCCGACGTTGACATCCGTGCCTTCCAGGTCTGCGCCGTACTTTTCCGGCATGACGAGCGGCGTGTGGCCGTCATACCGGGCGCGCTCGCGGATGCTGCGCCCGACGTTCAAAGCTTCGTCCACAGACTTGCCGACAAGGTTGACCAGAATCAGATCGGCTGCCACGTGGCCGCCGTCAACCCTTTGCAGCGCGTCTCCCTCGTTGAGCGCGATTATCACGCGGTAGCCGTCGCGGCGCAGATTACTCACCAGCGGCCTGCGGGTTTCGTCGTCCTCTTCCAGTAAAAATATCGTCGGCTGATTCGTATCCTCCATCTGTTCCCCCGGCGCGATTTATTGGAAACACACACTTTTGCACATTAAACGCCGATTGTATATACGAATGCGTACAGCTTAATTCTCAATGTACAATACGGACACAGCGAATGTACATTACGGACGAAACGTGCTAAGCTGTTTTCGTTACCAGCACAGTTATTTTGAGAGCCAACATCTGACATCAGGCTAAGTCTTACGAACTTTCCTTTGTGCCACTTGCTGTCTTTACCGGACACAATCGCAAACAGAAAGGCCATCTGATGTCTACGCTCGCACCATCGCTGCCGACCACCGCGAACAGCATCCTCAACTCGTTAACCTGCGCCGAATACGAACGCCTCGCAATCTATTTAGAACCCGTCGAGATGCGGCTCGGCGAGGTGCTCTGCCGACCCGAGCAACCGATCACGCACGTCTATTTCCCGAGTCGCGGCACGATCTCTCTCGTCTCCACTTTTGAAGACGGCGGCAGCGTCGAAGTCGGGATGGTGGGCAACGAGGGCATGTTCGGCGTCTGCGTCTTCTTAGGCACGATCAGCACGCCGCTCCTGGCGCAGGTGCAACTGGCGGGCGACGGCCTGCGGATGCCTGCCGACGTGCTCAAGAGCGAGTTTAACAAGCACGGGATGCTGCACGACTTGCTGCTGCGCTACACGCAGGCCTTCATCACGCAGGTCGCCCTGACCGCCGCCTGTAACCGCGCCCACCACATCAACGGGCGACTATCGAAGTGGCTCCTGATGTGTCAGGACAGGTCGCAGTCGAAGGATTTGGGATTGACGCACGAGTTCATCGCCACGATGTTAGGCACGCGGCGCGCGGGAGTCAGCGAAGCGGCGGCTCAACTCAGGGATGCGGGGGTGATTAACTACAATCGCGGGCGCATCACCATCCTCGACCGCCACAGGCTGGAAGCGGAATCGTGCGAATGCTACCCGATGTTGAAGCAGGAGTTCACGCGCCTCGTCGGCAGCAATGTTCTCGCGTGATGAGACGTAAAGCGTGCGCGGCGTTCATCCGCCCGACACAGGCTTTCACTCTCGACTCCCCCCTTACAAATCAAGACGCCGCCGTTTCCCCGGTTTTCTTGACAGACCCTTACCCGCATCCCTATCATGCACTGTTTATTTCGGGGGCGATAAACCGTCTCCGGGTGGCGTTTTAGAAGAAAGGCAGTAGAGAAAGTTGTTCGGGGCGAGCATCGGGCGCGGGGCACAGCGAATCATCGGCGCGATGGTGCGCTGGCTGGCCTATGGCCGCATCAACCCGAACGTGCTGACGGTGATCGGCGTCGGCGTCAACGTGCTCTCCGGCCTGCTCTTCGGTTTCGGCAATTTTTTCTGGGCGGGCGTTATCCTCGTCGTCGCCAATTTGTTTGACATGCTCGACGGGCAGGTGGCACGACTCTCCGGGCGCGTGACGCGCTTCGGCGGCTTCCTCGACTCGTCGCTCGACCGGCTCTCCGACAGGGTCGTCTTCGTCGGGCTGATGGTCTTCTACGCGCGCGATACGGAGTTTCATTCGACTCTGAACGTCTTTCTGGCGGGCGCGGCGATGATGGGGTCGGTGCTGGTCTCCTACGCGAGCGCGCGCGCCGAGAGTCTCATAGAGAAGTGCGACGTGGGCTTCCTGCGCCGGCCGGAGCGTGTGGTACTCTTGATCATCGGCGCCCTGTCAACGCATCCCGGCTCCGCAAACTATTTCGCCAACCGGATGCCCGCCGTGCTCTGGATTCTCGCCATCGGCTATTACTGGACGTTCGCGCATCGCATGTATCACACGTGGCGCGAAGTTTGGCGGGCGGACATGGTGATAGCCGCCGAAGCGCAGGCGGCAAAAGACGCATCTAAGAAGGGACGCACGGGCGGCGGCGAGGGCAAGGAAAATCCGCCCGCCTCGAAGATCGCGGAGCGCGCGCCCGCCTCTCGCTAGAGAGCGCTTGCGCGGAACAGTTTCGGTTGCCGGTGCGTTATCTTATTGGTTCTCGGTTATTCGTGCGTATCTTATAAATTTGAGGTCTCCCACATTGAATATCTGTCCCTGCTGCGGTTCGAAGACGGACGCCGATCTTCTGGCGAAAGCCTGTGCTGCTTGCGGCGCGCACGCCGTCGGCCCGCCGCTGGCGCGTCCTGAAAAGGAACTTCCCTCTTACCTGAGCGCGCTCGCCGTCGGCGCGTCGAGCGCGCTGCTTCTCGTCGCCTTTCTCGTCAACACGGCCGGCGCCTTCTTCGCGCAGAAGCCCGTCCCGGCATTCGACTTCTGGAACGTGGTCGCCGCCGGCGAGATTGCCGCGTGGCGTCTGAAGTGGTTGGCGCTGCCGCTCTCGCTCGCCGTCATCTGGGCGGGCGCGCGCGTGTCGGCCAGAATCGCGCGCGAGCCTCAACGCTTGACGGGGCTGCGCCTCGCCACCGCCGGTTTCAAATTGTCTGTGGTGCTGGCCGTCGGCCTGACGGTTTTGATCGGGCTGACGATCCCCGAACGCATGCGCCAGCGCGAGCGCGGCATCGAAGCGGCGAAGAACGTCGAGGGCTACGAAGCGATCAAAGTGCTCTACGAATACCGCGCGCGCTACAACTCGTTTCCCGCGACCGCCGAAGATTTACAAAAATTGCCTGACCCCGACGGCTCTGTCGCGCGCCTCGTCGCGACGATGAGTTCGGAGGCTTACGAGCCGCAG
>DASQDV010000022.1:0-9655 GCA_035633995.1 Pyrinomonadaceae bacterium
CGCCCATCACGACGACGCGCCCGCGTCCGAGCGTGAACGCCAAGCCCTGCGCACGTCCCGCCGCAGACGCCTGCTCCGCCGCGCCGGGCATCGCGTCCTTTGCCGTGTCGGCCAACTTCATAAACGCGACGGAGCCTTCCGGCCCTTTGAGCGACTGTCCGGTGAAGGTCATCACGCGGTTGACGCGCTCCGAACCATCGCGCCCGCGCGTGATCGCATGATCGCCGAGCAACTTGTTTTCGCGCGAATAGACGATGAAGCCGGGATTGTTGTCTGCGGGCGGCGTGTTCGCTTCGTCGAGCGTGTAGGCTTTGCTCATCCCGACGCCGAACCGCTGCGCGAGTTTTTCAGCCGCCGCGCCCATCGGCGTGTGGTCTGCGATAAAAAGCAGCGCCCCGCCCGCGCGCACCCAATCACGCACGGCGTCGCATTCGGCGTCGGTGAAAGGGGAGTTTGACGCTTCCGGCGCGTTCATCTGCGGCGCGCCAAGCGCGTTGGAGATGATGAGGATGTCGAAAGGTTTCAGCGTCTCCGCTGTGAAGGGCTTCGAGTTCGGCGTGATGTGGTAGCCGTCGCTCGTGATGAGATCGGCGAAGGGCTGGTAGCGCCCGGTGGCGGTGTGAAAGTTGTTGTGCGCTTCGTCAAAGAGCACCTTCGGGTGCTTCTTCGTATGCGCGGGGCGCGCAACTTTCGCGTCGAAGTTCGGGTCGGCGACTTGCTGCGCCGGGGAGACGTTGGCCGACATTGTGAGCGCGACGAGCAGCGCGAGGCTCGCGGCGACGATGATACGGAAACTTCTTGAAGCGTCGGCGATGAACTGAGGGCGGACGGCGAGAGCGGCGAAAAAGTTTCGACGAAGTTTCATGTCTGTCCTTTCCGGCTCTGCGCCTGCACGGCGGTGATGGCGACGGCGTCGGCGATGTCTTCGGCCTTGCAGCCGCGCGAGAGATCGTTGGCCGGTTTGTCCAGTCCTTGCAGGATGGGGCCGATGGCGGTTGCGCCCGCGAGCCGTTCGGTCAGCTTGTAGGCGATGTTGCCCGCTTGCAGGTCGGGGAAGATGAGGACGTTGGCGCGCCCCGCAACACCGGAACCCGGCGCTTTCGAGTTGGCGACCGAGGGGACGAGCGCGGCGTCCAACTGCAACTCGCCGTCAATTTCCAGTTCGGGCAGGCGCGCGCGCACGGTGCGCGTCGCCTCCACCACCTTGTCGATCAACTTGTGCTTGGCGCTCCCCTTCGTAGAGAAAGAGAGCATCGCCACGCGCGGCTCGACTTCAAGGAGCGCGCGGCAGGAATCCGCCGACGCGATGGCAATCTCGGCGAGTTCGGCAGCGGTCGGTTCGATGACGACGCCGCAATCGGCGTAGATCATCGCGCCCTGTGCGCCGAACTGCGGGTCGGGGTGCGCCATGACGAAAAAACTTGAGACGAGTTTGAACCCGGCGCGCACGCCGATGCAGTGGAGCGCGGCGCGGACGGTGTGCGCCGTCGTGTTCGTCGCGCCCGCGACCGAGCCGTCCGCCGCGCCCGCACGCACCATCAAATTGCCGTAGTAGAGCGGGTCGCGCACACTGATGCGCGCTTCATCCGGCATCAAGCCTTTGGCCTTGCGCAGTTCGTGATAGAAGGCGGCCATTTTTTCGAAGTCGGCGGCGCGCGTGTGGTCTATCAACTGCACCATGCCGCCGAGGTCAACTCCGGCCTCGCGCTGCGCGGCGCGCACTTTGTCGGCGTCGCCGAGCACTGTGACGTGCGCGAGGCGTTCGCGCGCGCAGATGGCGGCGGCGACGATGGTGCGCGGGTCTTCGCCTTCGGGCAGAACGATGCGTTGCAGGTCGCGTGCGGCGCGCTCGCGTATGCGTTGGAGAATGGACATGGGAAGTCGTCAGTTGTCAGTCGTCAGTTGTCAGTTGTTTGTCGTTGGACGCGCGTTAGTATAGTCCATCTTCGCTTTAAGGAAACTACTGCGGGCAGCAATTTCATGTTGATTTTTCGGCGCGAGGGCGTTCATTCGAGAATCAACCTTCTGGTCTCGGTTTCGCGCATGGCCTCTTCCAACTCTTTTTGCCTGATGCCTTCGCGCCCGTCGTAGCGTATGAACTGCGGGAGCAGCGCGGAGATGAGCGCCGTCCCGACGACGCACAGGATGCCGCCCGACACCACCGAGGCTCTGACGCTAAAGAGCGTCGCGACCAGTCCGGCTTCGGCGTCGCCCAGTTTCGGCCCCGACGTGTAGCTGATCATCTCTAGTCCTGCGAGCCGCCCGCGCAGGTGATGCGGAATCGTCTGGCTCCAGATCGTCATGCGGAAGACGCCGCTGATCATGTCGAAGCCGCCCGCCAGCGCCAGGCAGAACAAGGCCACGTAGAGGTTCTCGGCGAACCCGAAAAAGATCATCGCCACGCCCCAGAGCGCGGCGGCGACGGCCACGCACAGGCCGTGCCGGTGAACTCGCTTCGCCCAGCCCGAGGTCAGCGTGGCGAGGAGCGCGCCGACCGACGGCGCGGCGTAGAACAACCCGACCGTGCCCGCGCCGAAATTCGCGGCGATGGCCGGAAAGAGCGCGGTCGGCATCCCGAAGAACATGGCGTTCATGTCTATCAGATAGGTGCCGAGAATCTCCTTGCGCCGCCAGGCGTAGCGCACGCCTTCGACGACCGACTTCAAGGACGGGCGTTCGCCCTCCGCTTGCATCGCCGCGGGCGCGGCGCGGATCATAAACACGGCGGCGAGCGAGGCGACAAACGTGGCGAGGTCTATCGCATAGGCGATGCTCGCGCCGAAGCGCGCCAGAATAATTCCGGCGAGCGCGGGGCCGAAAATCGTCGTCACGTTCCAGCGGAAAGAGTTGAGCGCGGCGACCGAAGGCAGCAAATCCGGCGTCACGATCTTCTGCATCATCGCCTCGAACGAAGGCCGCTGCAACGCGGCGAGTCCGGCGTGCAGGGCGGCGCACACGAACAGGAGCCACACCTGCGGGCGCACGAGCGTCGCATTGAAGACGAGCAGCGCCGTCACCAGCGTCTGCCCCACCTCGGTCAGCCGCAGCATCTTTCGTTTATCAATGAAGTCTGCGTAAGCGCCGCCGATGAAGGCCATCAACAAAATCAACGCGAACTCCGCCGCGCTCAGTAAACCGACGAGCAGCGTCGAACCCGTCAACTGGTAAACCTGAACGGGCACGACGACGAAACTCATCGCCGTGCCGAAGGCGGAAATCAGTTGGCCGAAGAAAAGCAGGCGGTAGTCGCGCGAGACGCGCAGCGGCGAGATGTCTATCAACATAAAATCTGCAACCACACGGTGGCGTGCGCGCGTGCCTGATTTCCACACGCCGCGCGAGCTTCAATTTACACCGCAGGCGGCCATCAAGAAAGCGCCGCTGCCGCTATAAAACCGTTTATTGACGACAATGTTACTTTCAGGAAACAACTGCCTCTTGTTATGAAGTTGCGGGTCGGCTAGACTTTGCACACCCCGAAATTTTCGCCGTAGTCTTTCACTTCTCCCGATGACAGGCGATGTCAGCCTCGCTTCGGCCTTTCGACCTTCTAACGCAGGGGAGAAATCTATGGAAAGCAAGTTCAAAGTTCTGGGACACGGGGCGCACCCGATCCTCATCGTCTTCCCGCTCGGACTGCTCGGCGGGTCGGTCATCTTCGACATAATTTACCTGGTGACGGGCACGACTACTTTCTCGTTCGTCGCCTACTGGCTGATCATCACCGGCATCATCGGCGGCGTGGTGGCTGCCGTTCCGGGCTTCGTTGATTGGTTCGCCATCCCGAAGAACACGCGCGCCAAACGCGTCGGCCTCATTCACGGCATCGGCAACGACGTGGTGCTCGCCATCTTCGCCCTGAGCTGGTGGCTGCGCTACGACGACAGGCCGTATCACGTGCCGTCCACGTCGGCGCTCGCGCTCTCTTTCGCGGGCTTCGCGCTGGCAATGTTTACGGGCTGGCTCGGCGGCGAACTCGTCGAACGGCTCGGCGTGGCCGTTCACGAAGGCGCGCACCTCGACGCGCCCAACACGCTCTCAGGCCGACCGGCGAGCGAACGCGACTAGGCGAGGGAAAACGTCAGTTGTCCGTACTCAGTTGTCAGTTGTTTTTTGTCTATGGCCGGTTGACGCTTTTCTCCTTAGCAACTCGTGCGATTGCCACATGCAACGGACTACTGACGACGGACAACCGACTATTGACTACTGACACGGAGAATTTATGTCGAGACCTTTGAGCGAGCAGGTTGTCGTCTTGACGGGCGCGTCGAGCGGCATCGGGCGGGCGGCGGCGATTGAGTTCGGGCGGCGCGGCGCGCGGGTCGTGCTGGCGGCGCGCAACGAGGAGGCGTTGCAGACGGCGGCGCGCGAAGTGGAAGCGGCGGGCGGTCGCGCCCACGTCGTGCCGACCGACGTTGCGCATTCGGAGCAAGTCTCCCGGCTGGCGGAAGAGGCGGCCAGCCATTTCGGGCGCATTGATACGTGGGTCAACAACGCGGCGGTCAGCGAGTACGGCACGCTCGAAGAGATCACGCTCGAAGAGATCGAGCGCATCGTGAGCGTGAATCTGCTGGGGACGATCTACGGCGTCCGCGCCGCGCTGCCGCACCTGAAACGCGCGGGCGGCGGCGCGATCATCAACGTCGGCTCGGTGCTCTCGGATCGCGCCGTGCCTTTGCAGTCAACCTACTGCGCGACGAAGCACGCCGTCAAAGGTTTCACCGAAGCCGTGAGGATGGAACTCGAACGCGAAGGCGCGGGCGTCCGCCTGACGCTCATCAAGCCCGCCGTCATCAACACGCCTTACTACAACCACGCGCGCACGCGTATGCGTGTCGAACCGCGCGCCATGTTTCCCGTCTACGAACCGTCGCTCGTGGCGGAGGCGATCATACACGCCGCCGTGCATCCGGTGCGCGACATCGTCGTCGGCGACGGCGGCAAACTTCTGAGCGTGTGGCAGCGCATCAGCCCCTCGCTCTTAGACCGCGTGATGCTCGCGAATGGTGCGGCCTTCAAACTGCAACAGCGCGACGAACCGCCCCGCCCCGGCGACAACCTCTTCACGCCGATGAACGAGACGGGCGCGACGAGAGGCGAGTACGGCGACCGCTCGACCACCTTCAGCCCCTTCACCACCTACCTCGAACCCTACCCGAACCGCAAGCGCGTGCTGCTCGCCGCCGCCGCCCTCGGCGCGTTCGCGCTGGTTCGACGCAGCAGGCGGCCACAAGATCAGGGAGGCGTGCGCGGGCGCGGCGAAAAAGAGTCGTTCGAGCCGGAACGACGCGCGCGCCGTTCTTTTGCGCCCCGTCATTAACTTAAAGTCTGCGCCGATTGATCGATTAAATCTTCGACGGCGTCGGCAAGGCGCGCGACGATGGCGGGGTCGGTGGATTTGAAAGCGCGGAAGTAGCGTTCGTCGAGAACGGGCGTCGTGAAGCCGTCTTCATCAACGGCGACGAGCGCGGCGCTGTACTTGTTGGAGTGTGCGATGACGAACCACTCGCGCGCGAGTTTCGTGTCGGGCTTGAGTTTCACGACGCCCATGTTCGGGTGGCGCGGCGGCTCCCAGTCAGGCTCGCCGAAGATGTAGACGCGCTCCGACACATCCGAGATGCGCAGAAAGCGATCCGCGACATACTCCATGCGCGACAGGCGCTCGAAGCCCGCGTAGGCGCGCCCCTCGCGGTTGGTGCGCAAAAGCAGCGCGTTCTCGATGAGCAGGCTCACGTATTCAAGGCAGGGAACCTGCGCGCGAAAGCGAAATGTCGGGCGTTCGTCAAAAACTTTGCGCGAGACGATAGCGAGGTTGCCGAAGTCTTCGGGTCGGGACTTTTTCGCGGTCTGCAAGGCAAACTCGAACATCGAAAAATCTTTCAAACTGTCATCACCATCCCTCCGGCGCGTCCGCACACACGACCGACCCAACTTCTACTCCCGCCACACTTCAACGCCGTTACAAATGTTTATTGAAATTGTGTAGGCGACGCACATTCGTCCGAAAAACGTGCTATCTCTCGTTTGCGGTGAAAGCCAAATCTGGTGCTGGAGACTCTGTGCAGTGGGGCGTTAATCTCACTTTGAATTTGACTGAGAAAGACCCGTAATATTTACTGATACTCCCCTGTCACTCGCATATCTTGCACACGCCTGTCAGTGTTATCACGCCATCTGCCCATGATTTTACAAGGCCACACCTTCTAGTGAATGCACATTGCTCATTCCCCTCGCGAAGAATAAGTTTTGACATTAGATGCCGAGAGGAATATCTTGCCTTCTGTTTCCTCGCCTCCAATCCCGTTCATGAGCACCTCGCCTCGTGAATTCCATACTCACCATGAAGGAGAAAAGTTATGTCCAGAATAAGAGCATCCCGGTTTATGTTGAGGGTGCTGCTGCTCACCTCTCTGCTGAGCATCCTCACGGTCGTCAGTAGTCTCAAACAGCCAGACGGCAAGGCTCGTACTGTTCAAACCTGTGGCGTCATCTGCTGCCAAAACCAACGTGCTTGCATCGAAGCGTGTAACGCACGCGCCGGAACGCCAGGCTTTAACATATCTGGTTGCATCTCTAAATGTCAGAACAATTGCCGGACATGTGTGACCGTGGAGTGTAATGTAGCAATCGGAGGTTATTGTCCCTTCCCTAATTACACGAACTGCCCAACCCAATAAGGGCGAGCGGAACAACCACCAACCCGAGCCGGCACCGCGACAGCAAGGCTTTCACGAAACTGCTACGAATGAGAGCGAAAGCTCCTCGCGCGGGGACACTCAATCCTGTCGTCAGGTGACTCCATAAATTGGCAAGGGGCACCTGACGATAGAGACATCTCATCTTTTCAAGGATGTGAGATATCAAGCGTGTAGCCACCGCTCCCCTGCGTGGCTGTCACTCTTACTCGATAGTTCCCGGTCACCCGTCCTCCGCCTGAAAGTTGCCCTCCCTGTGCCACACCCTGATATGCGATGTACTCATTGGCGGTCTGCCCGTCACTTTGAGCAACTGGCGCCCAGATGACCATGGTCGGGCGTCCCGGGCCGCTCTTAATCACCTCCACTTCTAAAGAGAGTGTGAAATCTGCCCCAAGAGGGCCGCTCAATGTGATCTCGTGCAGCCCGCCTTGCACACTCTGATAATTATAGAGAACAGCCCCACCCTGTGCGAGAGAGCCTTGATATTGCTCTAAGGTCTGGCTGCCGACGAGCGATGGGCGGACGAGAGATGGCCGCGCAACTGTGGAGCGCAAAACTGCAGACGCGTTTATTCTGCCGGATGCGCCAGCACCGGAGGGCGCAAGCGGGATGATAAGCATGAGGCTGTAAACCCACAGGCGACCGGAAGTACGGAAAGCGCTGAGAAACTTGTAGCGAGTGATTTCTATCATCACGCATCTCCTTTGCTGGGGCTGGCGTGAGGCCAACAGGATACAGGCGAGGCCGCCGCGAGAAGTGCTGAGAGGCAGGAAAATACGTCTACTTTTATACCCTTGTCAATGATTACTCCGCTCACAAAAAAGAAGCGGCTTCTTTGGCCTTGAGGCGAGGACATCGTTGGTACTGGTGCATATACGCCAGCTAATCAATCTCGACCGTTTATCGTGCCTTGCTTTCCTTGGCGGGGGAGGGTAGCTCTGGCCTGTCGGTGAGGAGCGGCAAAGGGTCTACGGCCCCGCCCGCCGCATAGACGCCGAAGTGCAGGTGCGGCGAGGTGCCTGCGGCGTTGCCGGTCGTGCCTACATAACCTAGTACGGTCTCCGGCGTGACGTAATCGCCGACGGCCAGCCCGGGCGCGTAGGAGTCGAGGTGAGCGTAGTAATAACTGCGGCCACCCGCGCCGGCGACGAAGATAGTGTTCCCGCCCAGAGAATTCTCTCCGAGACGAACGACGTAACCTTCAGTGGCCGAGCGGACGACGGTGCCGCGCGCGGCGAAGATGTCTTGCCCTTCGTGGAGACGACCGCCCGAGCGGGACGCGTGCCATGAATTACTTATCCGCTTGACCGAGACGCCATCGACGGGCACGGCCAACTCGCGGTCGGCCTCCTTCGCGGACAGCAGGGCGACTTTGAAGGGCAGCGTAGCGTAGCGCGCGGCAGGGAAGCCGGTGCGGTCGAGGTGCTTCAGCGTGACGACGAGTAGCACCGCGCCAATGAGTAAAACTAACTTCTTCACATGAATTTAGATGCCGCGAAAGGGCTGGAGGTTCTTTCGCTGGCGGGCTGATTGCCGGTCGATTTGCTTTTGCGGTAGGTACCTCGGGGAAGACTCCCGGCGATTTGCTGGTGAAAGCCCGGTGAAAGTCTGGTGAAACTTCGTGCGGTAACAGCCGCCAAGCATCTTGCTACGAAGGGCGACGTTTCGGCCTGAAAATAGGGAAAACCCGGCATACACGCCAACGGGCGGCACGCGCTGCGAATGCTTATTGAAAGTGTGGAGGAAGCTGATAGCCATTAGCTGTTAGCCAGGCATAAAACCCGGTGCGGTTTTTGCTGAAAGCTAACGGCTATCAAGTGCAGCGAGAAGTTTATCGTGGATGCCGCCGAAGCCGCCGTTGGACATGATGGCGACGGTGTCGCCCGCGCGGAGTTCGGGCGCGAGGCGGCGCACGATCTCGTCTGCGCCTTCGATTGCGTCGGCGGGCGTGCCGGATGATGCGACTTCCGCCGCCAACTCGTCCGTGTCTAAAAGCGCGCCGAACTGCGTCAGCTTGTCGGGGTTGAAGACGGAGGCGACGACGACACGGTCGGCCTGACAGAGCGCCGTGACGTAATCTTTCTGGAAGACCGCGAGGCGCGAGGATGTCGAACGCGGCTCGAAGACGGCGACGAGCCGCCCCGTCCGGTACTTGCCGCGCAAGGCCAGCAGCGTCTCGCGCACGGCGGTCGGGTGATGCGCGAAGTCGTCGATGACGGTGACGCCGTTAATCGTCCCGCGCACCTGCATGCGCCGCTGCACGCTCTTGAACGTGGCGAGCGCCTCACCGATAGCCGCGCGCTCGATGCCCCATGCGTCCGCTGCGATGATGACGGCGAGACAATTGCGCACGTTGAAGTCGCCGATGAGAGTGGTTCGGAATTCGCCCCACTCGCGCCCGTCGCGCGTAACGCGAAAGCGCGTCAGTTCGCCCGACGAATCAATGTCGCGCGCCTGCCAGCGCGCGTCGCCCGAGGTGCCGAAAGTTTCGAGTTGCGTGTAGAGATTCGTGCCGAATTCGGCCACCACTTCGCGCACATGCTGGCTGTCCCAACCGGCGATGAGCCGCCCCGTCGAGGGCACGAGATTCATCAGGCGGCGGAAGGCGAGCTTGACGTGTTCGAGGTCTTTGTAAATGTCCGCGTGGTCGAATTCGATGTTGCCGACGATAGCGAGTTCCGGCAAGTAGTGCATGAACTTCGGCCCCTTGTCGAAGTAGGCCGTGTCGTACTCGTCGCCCTCGATGATGAAATAATCGCTCCTGGTGACGCGAAAACTCGCGCCGAAATTTTGCACCACGCCGCCGACGAGAAACGAGGGATTGAGGCCGCCCACTTCCGCCACCCACGTCGCAATGCTCGTCGTCGTCGTCTTCCCGTGCGTGCCCGCGACGACGAGCGAGCGCCGCCCGCGTATGAACTCCTCTTTGACGACCTCCGCCTGCGAGCGATAGAGCA